>DASRBU010000532.1:0-15034 GCA_035653475.1 Candidatus Dormiibacterota bacterium
TCACCACCTTCGACCGGGACCAGGCCTTCGCCCGATCGGGGCCGACCAACAACAAGGGGGCCGAGGCGGCGGAGACGGCCATCGAGATGGCGCACCTGGTCCGCCGCCTGCAGCAGCGATCGTCCGACGACTGAAGATCCCCGTCGAACGGGGTGACGGGTGCCGAGCGCCCCGGCACCAGCGGGGCCGGCGCTCCGGCGTGCCCCTGGCGTCACCCAACCACGCCAGGGAAGCCGCCGCGGCGATCCAGTCGAGACGCGCCGGAGGTCGGGGGCCGAGGGGCCGCCGGGCGGTTCGGGAGGGCTATGCCCGGGCGACCTCGCCCGGCTTCCTGGAGGTGGGCCGGCGAAGCCTCGGCCACGGCGGCTCGCTCCGGGTGGCGGTACGAGGTGCGTCCGCTCGAGGTCCGGTCGCCCCCCGACGCCGCCTCGCCGGGGAAAGCGTCCGCTCGCGCCGGAACGGACCCGGCGCACGTCGGAGCGGGTTGCGGCGCGACGGCCCGAGCCGGCCGCGTCCTCGGCCGGGCATGCAGTCCCGGAGCTGAGCCCGCTCCGGGTGGCCGGGGTGACCCGAAGGCTCGGGAACGGCCGGGCGTCGCCGGGCGGGCCGGGCGACACGGTGGCCGCGACCGGGACCGAGGCGAGGCCATCCGCGGCGGGCCGCGGCTGCAGCGCGGCTTCCACGGCCGGGGCCGGTCCTCCTCCGCGGTCTCCGCATCGCCCGCTCGTGCGGACCTCGCTCGCGGCCGTTCCGCGAACTCGGATGGGTTCCGGGTCGGGGCCGTGCGGTCGCGGGATCGCGGTGCGCGCGCTCAAAGGTCCCGGTCCGGGCGCTGGCTCGAGGGCGTCCCGGCGATCACGGCCCGGGCCAGGGTGCGGGCCGAGGAGCGCATGATGTCGACCGCCTCCTCCCGCGAGAGCCCGGCCACGTCGGTCAGCCAGACCAGTGCCTCGATCCCGATCGTGGCCCGGATGGCGAGCACCAGCCGGCGCAGCTCCACCTCGGGAACCTGCTCCCGCAGCGGCGCCAGCGCGTCCTCCAGCCAGCCGATGGCCCGTCCCCGGCGGAAGGGCAGGTCCTCGGGGTCGGGTGGCCGCGGCTCCAGGGAGAGGCGCAGCTGCGCCCGTAGCTCCGGCTCGTGCTCCACGACCTGTCGGGTGATGGCCTCGGTGACCAGGTCCAGGCGCTCCAGGGGATCGGAGGGAGGCTCGGTCCCCAGCTGCGATCCGGCCTCGATCTCGGGGTAGGTCGCCGCCAGCAGCGCCCGCCGGTTGGGGAAGTACCGGTAGGCGGTGGTGCGTGAGACCTCCGCCCGGTCGGCGGCCTGCTCCACCGTGGGGGTGATGCCCTCGGCCAGCAGCTGCCGGGCGGCGGCGACCAGGGCGTTTCGGGTGCGTGCCTTCTGTCGCCTGCGTCCGGTCAGCTCATATGGGATTGACATATTCATCATGGAACTTTATTATCCATTTCGGGACTCGAGTTCTATTCTCGCCGTTGGCCGGTCAGGCGCCGCAGGCGCAGGAGGACCGCACGCATGTCCACCGCAGTCGTTCGTCAGCGTGGGGAGGGAGAGTATCTGGCCTTCGCCGGGGGAGGTACGCTCACGATCAAGGCCGGCTCCGCGGACACCGGTGGCTCGCTGATGGTGTTCGAGGACCGGGTGGTCCGGGGCAAGACGACGCCCTTGCACCTCCACCCCAACCTGGAGGAGGTGATCTACGTGGTCGAGGGCGAGATCCTCGCCTACGTCGACGGCCAGGAGTGGCCGGTGGGCGCGGGCGGCATCCTGATCATCCCCCGCGGCGTTCCCCACGCCCTCCTGGTGACCTCCGAGACCGGCCGACTGCTCTGCGCGGTGGTGCCGGGGACGGGTGAGGCGTTCTTCCGGGAAGCCAGCGACCCTGCCGCCTCGGAGTCCGAGCTGCGGCGGCCCGACTTCGAGCGGCTGGAGGCCGTCGCCGCTCGCAGCGACAGCATCGAGGTGCTCGGCCCGCCGCCGTTCGCCGCCATCCGGCACGCCCGGCCGGCCTGACCGGGATCCTGCCGGTTCTCCCCGGCCGGGGAGGACCGGCGACCGGCGCCGGACGGAGGACTCGGTCGCAGTCTCCGGGGGCGATCGTCTCCGCACCGCGCCGGTCGCCACGGTCCGGCGACCGCATCCGACTCAGGAGCCTTCGGCCTGGGCCAGGCCCCACCGGTACCGACGGGTCGGCCGGAGGCGCACCCGCTCCGGGCCGATGACCTCGGCCCGCCCCTGCACGGCGACGCCGCGCCGAGGCCCCATGGCGTCGACCACGAACGCCACCCGGGGTTCGTGGATCAGGTTCCGCAGCTTGATCCCGTCGGCGTCGAACTCCAGGCTGCCGTCATCGCGGAGCTCGTACCTCACCGGCATCACGTGCGGCGCCCCGCCGGGCCCGACCGTGGCCAGCCGGCCGATGCGCTGCGAGCGGAGGAAGTCGACCTCGATCGGGCTGAAGCCAGGGAAGCGAGGGTTCATCGGTAAAGTCTAGGTCGGCCGCCCGTGCGCGGCCCTGGCCCGGATCAGTCCCGGCCGCGGCCGGGGCTGCCCCAGGGGCGGGACCGACGTCGTCGAGATGGACATCGTGTGCGCAATGTGATATGCAGTGAGCCGCATGTCCGGTGGCAGGGTGGGAGCCTGCCCCGGTCACCATCGTGACGTTTCGGGGAGGTGGGAGTCATGGCCGTTTCAGGATCGGCGGCCGGCCAGCTCGATGAGAATCTCACTCGGCGCCAGCTGCTCCGCGCCGTCATCGCTGCGACCGTCGGCACCACGATCGAGTGGTACGATTTCTTCGTCTACGGCTTCGCTGCCAGCCTCTACCTCGGCCCGCTGTTCTTCCCTTCGAAGGACCCGACCGTCAGCACCCTGACCGCGCTCAGCACCTACTTCGGCGGGTTCGCGGCCCGGCCCGTGGGCGCGGCTATCTTCGGTCACTTCGGGGACCGGATCGGGCGCAAGGCCACCTTGATCGCGACCCTGCTGGTGATGGGCATCAGCACCGTGCTGGTCGGACTGGTCCCCACCTACGCCCAGATCGGCATCTGGGGCGGGATCGCGCTGACCGTGCTGCGCATCCTCCAGGGGATCGGCGTCGGGGGCGAGTGGGGAGGCTCGGTGCTGCTCTCCGTGGAGTGGGGCCACCGCGGCCGGCGTGGCTTCCTGGGGAGCTGGCCGCAGTTCGGGGTGCCGGCCGGCCTGGTGCTCGGCTACGGGGCCTTGCAGGCGTTCACGCTCGCCCTGGGCAAGTCCTCCTACTGGGGCTGGCGGTTGCCCTTCCTGCTCAGCGCGCTGCTGGTCGTGGTCGGCCTGTACATCCGGCTCGGCATCCTCGAGACGCCGATCTTCGCCCGGCTCCTGGAGGAGCGGAAGATCGAACGGGTCCCCGTGCTGGAGGTCTGGCGGAAGCAGTGGGCTGAGATCGTCCTCAGCTGCCTGATCCGGACCGGACAGCAGGCGCCCTTTTACATCTTCACCGTCTTCGTGCTCACGTACGCGACCAAGGTGCTCGGCTTCGCCCAGTCGACCACCTTCAACTTCGTGCTGGTGGCGGCCCTGGTGTCCTGCTTCACGGTGCCGTTCTTCGGCCATCTCTCGGATCGGGTGGGCCGCAAACGGATGTACCTGATCGGCGCCGTCGGCATGCTCATCTGGTCCTTCCCGTACTGGGCGCTGCTGGACACCAAGACGCCGGCGCTGGTCTTCCTCGCCATCGTGCTGGCGCTGCCCATCCACGACATGCAGTACGGGCCGCAGGCGACCTTCATCGCCGAGAGCTTCACCGGCCGCCTGCGTTACAGCGGCGCCTCGCTGGGCTACCAGCTCGCCTCGATCACGGCCGGCGGCCCGGCGCCGCTGATCGCGGTGGCGCTGCTCGCCGCCTACAAGAGCTCGCTGCCGATCGCGGCCTACATGGCGGGCTGCGCGGTGGTCACCATCATCGCCACCCTGCTGCTCAGAGAGCGGTCTCGCGTCGACATCTCGGTCGAGTACGACGAGTCGCCGGCGCGGCTGGACGCGGCCTCGGTCTGAGCGAGGCCCGATGGTGCCGGGGCGGCACGGGCGCTCAGCGTCCCGTGTCGCCCTCCGCACCTCCGGAACCCAGCGGGGCCGAGGTCCGGAGGTCCGGAGCCGGGGGGCCGGGCGTCGGCCCCGGGACCGCGGCCCCGTCGTGCAACCCCCGCTCCAACAGGGCTGCCCGGCGGGCGTGGCGGACCGTGGTGGCCGGGGTGAGGGCACGGCGGAGGCCGTTCGCGGCCACCAGCAGCATGGCCATCGGCTCGGGCTCGGCGAGCCCCGCCGCGCGGAGCACGCGGGCCAGGGCCAGGACCCGCTCGGCCCCGCCCAGGAGCGCCTCCTGGCGGGCGGGGAGCGCGGCCAGGGCGCCGGCTTCGGCCTCCAGCCGGACGGCCAGCCGACGCAGCTCCTCGGTGCCCGCGGCCGCGGCTCGGGCCGAGGCCCGGCGGGCGGCGGTGGCGGCCAGGCGGGCCTCGAGCAGGCCCCCGTCGCAGCCGGGCCCGGCGGCGGAGGCCGGGCAGAGACCGACCAGCTCCGGCTCGCCCCGGCGGCCCGTGAGTCGCATCGCCTCCTCGTGGGCGCGCGCGGCGCCGATCCGGTCGGGCCGGGTCAGGTTCATCGAGAGCTGGACCCGGCCGTCGGGCAGGGCGAAGGCCAGGGCCTGCACCCCTGGCAGGCCCCGCATGCGGCGGGCGGCCTCGCCCACCGACCCGGGATCGAGATCGGTGTAGGTGAGGTTGTAGGCGACCAGCGGCGCCCGGGCTCCGATGCAGCAGGCGCCGGCGGTGGGATGGGGATCGCGGCCGAGGTCGGGCGCTGGCGTGCGGCCGGCTCGGATATCGGCCAGACGCCGGCCGCCCGCTGCCTCGGCGTAGAAGTAGACCGGGAGCCGGAGCCGTCGCCACACCCGCTCGCCCAGCTCCCGGGCCAGGGCCACGGCGTCGTCCATGGAGGCCCCTCCCAGCGGGACGATGGGGATCACGTCGGCGGCGCCGACCCGGGGATGGACCCCGACGTGGCGTCGGAGGTCGACGCGTTCCACGGCCAGCGCGATGCGTTCGAGCAGGGTCTCCAGCAGGCGCTCCGGGTGGGCGAAGGCCATGGTCACCACACAGCGGTGGTGGTGGGGGTCCGCGTGCACGTCGAGCACCGCCGGGCCCGCCCCCAGGGCGCCGATCAGGGCCGGGTCGCGGCCCTCGGAGAAGTTGGGCACGGCCTCGAACAGGGCCGGCTCCGAGCCCGGGACGGGGGCGCCGCTCAAGGTTCGCCCGGGTCCCGCGAGGGATCGTGCACCGGCACCCCCTGGCAGATGGTGGTGCGCACCAGGTTCACGCCCAGACGATAGGGGATCTCGAGGTAGCTCTCGGCGTCCAGGAGCAACAGGTCGCAGCGCTTGCCCAGACGGATCGAGCCGTGCTGGCGGTGCAGGCGCAGGGCCCGGGCGCCGCCCAGGGTCGCGGCCCGGATCGCCTCCTCCGGGGTGAGGCCCAGCTCCTGGCAGGCGATCCCGATCATCAGGCACATGTTCTCGGAGCAGCAGATGCCGGGGTTGTAGTCCGTGGCCACCGCCAGCTGGCAGCCGGCCGCGGCGAGCTGGCGCGCCGTTCCCTCCCCGGCCAGGCGCAGGTTGACCGTGGTGCTGGGGCAGAGCACGCAGACCACCGACGACCCGGCCAGCAGCCGGGCGTCGTCGTCGCGCAGGTACTCGAGGTGCTCGATGGAGGTGGCGCCCACCTCGACCGCCAGTCGGGGGCCGTCGCCGGGGGCCAGCTGGGAGGCGTGGACCTTGACCTGGTACCCGAGCCCACGGGCCTTGTTCAGGATCCGGCGGCACTGAGCCGAGGTGAAGGCCCCGGGATCGCACCAGGCGGAGCAGAACGTGGCCAACGACCGGAAGCGAGGGATCATGTCCTCGACCAGCTCCTGCAGGTACTCCATGGCCGGCACCCCTTCGGGCACCACCTGGGCCCCGCCGAAGGTGCTCACCAGGCGCTGCGGGGTCTCCTGGGCCAGCCGGGCCGTGGTCCGCAGCAGCCGTCCCTCGGTCTCGGCGTCGAGGCCGAACCCCGACCGGACCTCGAGCGCCGTCACGCCGTGGCTGAGGTAGCTTCGCAGCCGCTTGCGGCCGAGGCGCAGCAGCTCGTCCTCATCGGCCTGCCGCGTGTGCGTCACCGTGCGCATGATGCCGCCTCCCCAGGAAGGCTGACCGAGCAGGCGCGCCCGGTACTCGTCGGCCTGCGACCCCGACCACAGCAGGTGCACGTGGGCGTCCACGAACCCTGGCAGCACGCAACCGCCGCCGGCGTCGACGATCCGGGCCTCGGGCGAGAGCCGCAGGCGGTCTGCCCAGCGCGACGAGGGGCCGATCCACACGATCTGGCCCTGCCGAGCGGCGACCGCCGCCCGCTCCAGCAGGCCCAGCGGGCCCTCGCCCTGGGAGGGCTCGCCGGTGACCAGCTGGCCGATGGAGTGAACGACCGTGTCCGCCTCGATCAAGCTCCACGTAGAGTATGGCCGTGTCCGGTCGCGTGCACTTGATCTGGGGCGAGGCCTTCATGGCCTACCGCCTGGGCGAGGATCACCCCCTGCAGCCGATCCGAGTCCGCCTCACCGTGGACCTGATCGAGTCGCTCGGGCTCGACCGCCTGGCCGAGGTCGTGCCTCCCCGGCGGGCGACGGACGAGGAGATCACGCTCTGCCACTCACCCGCCTACGTGGACCTGGTGCGGCGGCTGAGCGCGCCCGACGGCGAGTGGAAGGTGCCCCGGTCGCAGATCGTCGCCGCCGGGTTCGACAGTCCCGACAACCCCATCGCGCCCGGCATGCACGACGGCGCCGCGGTCGTGGTCGGGGCCAGCCTGCAGGCGGCGGAGGCGGTCCATCGCGGGCTCGCGCTCCACGCCTTCAACCCCGCCGGTGGCCTCCACCACGCCGGTCGCGAGCGCGCATCCGGCTTTTGCGTCTACAACGACGTGGCGGCGGCCGTGGCCTGGCTGCGTCGCCAGGGCCATCGGGTCGCCTACGTGGACGTGGACGTCCACCACGGCGACGGCACCCAGGCGCTCTTCTACGACGACCCCGAGGTGCTCACCGTCAGCCTGCACGAGAGCGGGCGCTACCTCTTCCCCGGGACCGGCTTCGTCGACGAGACCGGCGTGGGGGCGGCCCGGGGCACCTCGGCCAACCTCCCCTTCGCGCCCTACGCCTGGGACGAGCCCTGGCTGGCCGGCTTCGAGGCCGTGGTCCCGCCCCTGCTCCGACGGTTCCGCCCCACGGTGCTCGTCACCCAGGACGGGTGCGACAGCCATGCCCTGGACCCGCTGGCGCACCTGCTCACCTCCACCGCCATCTGGCCGCACGTCGGACGCCGGTTCCACGAGCTGGCGCACGAACTCTGCCAGGGGCGGTGGGTGGCCTGCGGCGGGGGCGGCTACGCGATCCGGGAGGTGGTGCCCAGGGCCTGGACCCTGCTCTTCGCCGAGATGGTGGAACGGCCGGAGCTGGCCGCCGGCCTGGTCGACCCCCGTCCCTTCCTTCCCGAGCCGGTGGCCCGGGAGCGGGTCTGGGCCTTCCTCGCCCGGGACCTCCGGTCCCTCTCCCAGGAGCTGAACGTCCCCCTGGAGCTGCCCAGCTGAGCCCGAGCCAGCCGCTGGATCGCCGGGCTACTGGCCAAGCGCGCCGCGGGCGAGGCGCGCAGCCGCGAGCTGCAGGGGGAGGGAGACGCCGACCAGGGCGGCGATGGGGGGCAGGGCCCAGGCCATCCCCTGGGGGTGGTCGCGCCCCACCAGGACCGCGTAAGCGATCACCGCCCCGATCGTGAGCCCCTCGCAGGCGACCGCGAAGACCAGCCACCGTCCCAGCACCCGCCGTCGCTCTCGGAGCTCAGGGCTTCTCAGCCCCCGGAGGAGCAGCCGGTCGTAGCCGAGGTACTGGAGCCCCAGGCACACGACGAAGACCGCGCCGGCGAGGGCGACGAAGCTCAGCTCAGACCCCGGCCGCATGGGCGCGCAGGCACCGCGTGCAGACGCGGGCCCGCACGATCCGGGTGCCGATGCGCACCCGGCCCGTTTGCAGGTTGGGCAGGAAGCGACGGTTCGTACGCCGCTTCGAGTGGCTCACGTTGTGTCCGTGCTGCGGCCCCTTGCCGCAGATCTCGCATCTCCAGGCCATCGTTGATCGTTCCCGCTGGGGACGGAGCCGCATTGTACCATGGGCCCTGCTCATGGATCTGAGGCCTGCCCTGAGAGAGTCCTCCGCGACGGGTTCGCTCCGGGCCAGCCGGGCGCGGGGCCGCATCGAGGTGTTCCCGGGCGTGGTAGGCGCCATCGCCGCCCACGCGGCCCTGGGCTGTTACGGCGTGATGGGCATGGCGGCGCGCGGCCTGCGGGATGGGGTGGCCACCCTGCTGCGCCGGGAGAGCGTCCATCGCGGCGTGGAGGTGCGTGAGGCCGAGGGACAGCTGGTGATCGACCTGTACGTCATCGTCCAGTACGGGGTTCGGATCACCGAGGTGGCGCACAACCTGAAGAGCGCCGTCCGGTTCGAGGTGGAGCGGGCCACGGAGGTCCCGGTGGCCGAGGTCAACGTCTTCGTGCAGGGGGTTCACGGAGATAACGGAACGTTCTGAGAGCGGAGGGGCCGGGAACGTGGACGGTCGCCTGCTCCGGCAGGCGCTGCTGGGCAGCCTGGCCTGGCTCGGTGCCCACCAGGAGGAGATCAACCGCCTCAACGTGTTCCCGGTGCCGGACGGCGACACCGGGACGAACATGATGCTGACCCTGCAGTCGGCGGTCGAGGACATCAAGGAGTCGCAGGCCACCGAGGTCAGCAAGATCGCGCGCATCGCCGCCCACGGCAGCCTGATGGGGGCCCGAGGCAACTCGGGCGTGATCCTCTCGCAGATCTTCCGCGGCTTCGGGAACGCCGTGCAGGGCAAGGCGGAGCTGACCCCCCTGGAGCTGGCGGAGGCCTTCGAGGAGGCCGCCAACGCCGCCTACCGGGCCGTCATCAAGCCCACCGAGGGGACGATCCTGACCGTGGCCAGGCAGGCGGGCCGGAGCGCCATGGCGGCGGCGCAACAGCCCGGCGCCACCGCGGTGAGCGTGCTGAAGGCCGCGGCCGCGGGGGCGAGGGCGGCGGTGGAGCGGACGCCGAGCCAGCTCCGCATCCTGCGCGACGCGGGCGTGGTCGACGCCGGCGGGTACGGCCTGCAGATCATGCTCGAGGGCATGCTGCGCTCGCTGGAGGAGATCGAGTCCGAGCTCCAGCGCCTGGGACCGGGTCGCCCGGCCGCCCAGGCCCTGCTCGACCTGCCCGAGGAGGGGTGGGGCTACTGCACCGAGTTCCTGATCCACGGCCGCCAGCTCGACGTGGAGCGGATCCGGGAGGAGATCGCGGCCCTGGGGAACTCGGTCCTGGTCGTGGGCGACCCCGAGCTGGTGAAGGTGCACGTGCACACCGACGAGCCCTCCCGGGTGATCACGCTGGCCGCCACCTACGGGCGCCTCGACCGGCTCAGCGTGGGGGACATGTCCTCCCAGCATCGCCGCATTCGCGAGGCCGCCGGGGGTGAGCAGCCGGGCGGGGAGGAGCGCCCGGTGGCGCCGACGCCGAGGCGGCCGAACGGGATCGGCCTGGTGGTGGTGGTGTCCGGCCAGGGGTTGATCGAGATCTTCCGCAGCCTGGGGGCCGACGCCATCGTCGAGGGCGGTCAGACGATGAACCCCAGCACCCAGGACATGCTGCAGGCGGTGGAGGGGGTGGCCTACCCCGAGGTCGTGCTCATCACCAACAACAAGAACGTCGTCATGGCGGCGCGCCAGGTCCGCGACCTCAGCCCGCGTCCCGTCCACGTGCTGGACACGCACACCGTCCCCCAGGGCATCGCGGCCATCGTCGCCTTCCATCCCGAGCGGGGCCTGGATGAGAACCTCGCCAGCATGCGCGAGGCGGCCGGCCGCGTGCAGACCATCGAGGTCACCCACGCCGTCCGGGCGACGCGCTCCAACGGCCTGGAGGTGGCCGAGGGTGACGTGATCGCCCTGGTCAACGACCGACTCGAGCAGTGCGGCAAGGACTACAGCAGCGTGGTCAGGGCGGCGCTCGAGGGCATCGGCGCCTCGGGCTACGAGCTGGTCACGATCTACCGCGGCCAGCAGGCCACCGACTCCGAGACCGAACGCCTCACCGGGACCATTCGGGGCGCGTTCCCCGAGCTCGAGGTGGAGGTGCAGCCCGGCGGGCAGGAGCACTATCCGTTCATCCTGTCCGTCGAGTAGCCGGCCCTTCCTCCCCCGCCGCGCCACGGGCGCTCCGGTCCCCTCCCGCCCGCGGGAGGGGACCGGAGCGAGTCGTGTAGGCTGAGGAGGCGCGTCTTCACCGCGCCGGACCGCACAGATGGGTCCCTCCGCGCTCGCGAGCCGCCCCGTCTGCCGCTCCCTCGGCCGCGAGACGGCGCGCCGGCCGTGGGAACCCGCCTCTCGGCGGGAGTGGCGATCCGGCCGACGTCGAAACCCTGGCACTGGCCGACCGGGCCGGTGACGCCAGCGCGATGTGAATCGGGAGCGATGTCCATGAGCGACGATCTCTACGACCGCAGGCGGGCGATCAACGCCCGCCGCCGCGAGCAGGTGCGCCATCTCATCCGTTCCGTCGGCGTCGAGCTGCCGGACGGAGGCCGGGTGCCCTTCTTCGTCGAGCCCGCCCCGGGGAAGTTTCGACGCAACCCCCGGTTGAAGAACGTCGAGGTCCGCGACGACCAGCTGCGGACGCTGGAGGTCGAGGCCGAGGTGCCGGCCCGGATCCCCTCCGATGGTCTGCCGGTCGCGGCCCTTCGCTACCTGATCGAGATGGGTCTCAAGGCCGAGGACGAGGTCTGACCGCCGTGGAACCGGTGGCCGCGCCGTCCGCCCCGGTGGGGGCTCCGCCGGGCGGGACGGGCGCGCTAGGCTGCTGACGATGACCGGCGCTCTGATCTCCTTCGTCGGCGCCCACGGCCTGCTCGGCGTGCTGTTGCTGATGGCGGTCGAGAGCTGCGGCGTGCCCGTGCCCAGCGAGGTGGTCATGCCGCTGGCCGGCGCGCTCGCCGGCGCTGGCCACCTCAACCTGGCCTGGGCCATCCTCTGCGGAGCCGCGGGCAACCTGGCCGGCTCCCTGATCGCCTACGGGCTGGCGGCCCGGTTCGGGATCGGGCTGCTGCTGGGGCCGGGGGCCAGGCTGGGCATCTCCCGGCGACACCTCGAGCTGGCCGACCGCTGGTTCGAACGCTACGGGCTGGTGGCGGTGTTCCTGGGACGCCTGGTGCCGGTGGTACGCACCTACATCTCCTTCCCGGCCGGGCTGGCGCAGGTGCCGCCGGGCAGGTTCTGCCTGCTCACCTTCCTGGGCGCCCTGCCCTGGTCGGCGGCGCTGGCGATGGGCGGTTACCTGCTCGGCAGCCACTACGCCTCTCTGTCGTCGCCGATCGAGATGGCCTCGATCGCGTGCGCGGCCGTCGTGCTGGTGATCCTGGTGGTCTGGTTCGTTCGCGGCAGGAGGTCTGGGAGCGCCCGGCGTGAGGTGACCTAGCTGGTGTCGGTAGGGCCGCGGGCGCGCTGGCTCGCGGTGGCGGGAGCGGCCATGGTCGTGCTCCTGATCCTGGGGCTGGCGTTCCTCCAGGAAGGGTCCGTCGGCCTGCTCCGGAGCGCCGGGGTTGCGATCGTCCGGGCCCTACCCCGGTTCGGGGCGCCGGTGGTGTTCGCCCTCCTCTACGTGGAGGAGTCGGGCGTGCCCCTTCCCGTGCCCGGAGACGTGGCCATCGTCTACCTGGGCCATGTCCTCGCCGGTTCACCGGCTCGGCTGGTGGGGGCATGGGCGGGATTGATCGCGGCCGTGGTGGCGGGCGCCTCGAACCTCTATCTGATCGCCCGCCGCTGGGGCCGACCGCTCCTGACCAGCTGGGGCGGTCCCCTCTTCGACCTCGACGCCGAGCGGTTGACCCGGATCGAGGGCTGGTTCGACCGCTGGGGCCCGCTGGCCATCATCTTCGGGCGCCACGTCTTCGGCTTCCGGGTGCCGATCACCGCCGCCGCCGGGCTCTTCAAAGTCCCGTATCCGTTGTTCGTCCTGAGCGTGGCGATCAGCTCCGCGCCCTGGGCCGCGGCCTGGCTGTGGGTGGGGGTACGGTTCGGCGCCCGCATCGGTCGCTTCCTGCACCTCAACTGGTGGGGTTATCTGGTCTTCCCCACGGCGCTCGCGGTCCTGATCGTCCTGGGCCTATTGCGCCGCCGGCGGCGGCAGGCCGGCCCCTGACCGCGCTCACCGCATCGCCTCCGGCAGCACGAAGTAGTAGAAGCAGCCGATCCCGATCAGGTAGACGAGGAGCACCAGCGTCCAGGCCAGGTTGTGCCGGATCGCCGCCCCCTCCTTGCGAGCGTAGCTGGTGGTCGAGACCCCCACGCTGGTGGTCTGAGGGGCCACGGGCTTGCCCACCTCGGCGCCGACCGAGTTGAGCGAGGGCAACAGGAGCGTCGGGAAGCCGAGCAGGCGGCCCACCGAGAGCTGGAAGAAGCCGAACAGGGTGTTGGTCGAGGTGTTGCTGCCGGAGAGGGCGACGCCGATCCAGCCCAGGATCGGAGCCAGGATGATGAAGACGATCCCCACCTTGGAGAAGCCGTAGGCGAGGGTGGCGGCCATGCCCGAGTAGTTGAAGACGTAGGCCAGGCCGAAGATGAAGAAGCCGACCAGCAGGGCGCCCCACATCTGCTGGAAGGTCTTCTGGAAGACGCGCCCCAGGACGGCGGGGGCGGGCCGGACGACGAGCAGGATCAGCAGCCAGGAGGCGGCGATCGAGGTCCCGGCGATGAACGGCGTCCAGTTGAACTCCGCCGTCACCGCCTTGTGCCCGGGCAGCGACGAGGTCGCGGCCACGCCGGCGTGGAAGGCGCTGAGCTTGGGCAGCGGCGACCAGGGGCCGGTCCAGGCGATCACCACCAGGACCAGGATGATGAACGGGAGCAGGGCCTGGAGCACCGGGCCGGCCGGCCGGGAGGCGGCCACCTGCGGCGTCGCCCCGCCGCCCACGGGCAGGGGCCTCAGCGCGACGCCCCCGTAGCCGAGCGTGGTCCGGGGCCGCCACCGGCGCAGCAGCAGGAGCAGGGCTCCGAAGCAGACCAGGGAGCCGACGATGTCGGGCAGGTACGGTCCCAGGAACTGCGAGGTGGGGTACTGACCGGCCACGTAGGCGACGGTCCCCACCAGGGCCAGGGGCCACCCATCCTTGAGCCCGCGCCAGCCGCTGACCAAGTAGATGAGGAGGAACGGGGGCAGGATGGCCAGGATGGCCACCAGACGGCCCACCGAGGCGGAGACCTGGAGCAGGTCGAGGTGGGTGACGGCGGCGAGGGCGATCAAGGGAGCGCCCAGGGCCCCGTAGGAGACGGGGGCGTTGTTGGCGATGGCGGCGACCCGGATCGCGTCCAGCTCGGCCACCCCCAGGGCGATCAGGATCGGAGCCACCACCGCCCACGGGTAACCGAAGCCCACCAGACCTTCGAGCAGCGCTCCGAAGGCCCAGGCCAGCAGGATGGCCTGGACGCGGACGTCGGCCGTGGCCTGCTCGATCAGCCAGTCCTGGAAGCGCTGGAAGAGGCCGGTGAAGCTCAGCGTGTAGAAGATGACCACCCCCCAGAAGGTGATCCAGTCCACCGCCCAAACGCCGGTGGCGGCGCCGTAGCCGTAGGCGGCCAGGGTGGGCAGCAGCGGTGCTCGCCACACCACCACTCCCAGGAGCACGGTCACGGCCGAGCCGATGAGCACCGAGAGCCAGGCGGTCATGCGGAACACCGCCAGCAGGACGAGCAGCAGCGCCACCGGCACCAGCGCCAACAGGGTCGAAGCCGCGAGCGGGCCGATCGGGCTGAGGACCTGCTGGAATCCGGCTGCCAGCGTCAACATGCGAGGTGTCCTCCCTCTTCGAGACTCGGACCGGCACGATCCACGATCAAGCTACCGCGCCGGTGGCCGGCGGTGAAGGTCGGGGCCGCCGCCGGCTCCCTCCCGGTCGGGACCGATCGCCGCCCCGGTCTGCCGGTGGTGGTGACGCGTGGCTATCCTGCTCTGGTGCGGGACAGCTCGACCCCGGATCGAGGTCGCCGCCCGGTCCTGGCGCCGGCGCGGGACGGGCTCGAAGCGAGAGGACGCGGAGTCGGGCCGGGCGCGCCGCCCGGCTTCACCACCGTGCCGCGGTGAGGACCGAGGACGCGGGGCTCGACCTCCTGATCCAGGAGATCACGGCCGGGGCGGGCGGGGAGGAGGAGCAGCTCCACGCCTTCCGCGAGGCGGTGGCCGAGCACCTCCCGGTGGTCTCCGGCGGGACCGTGGTGGGAGAGGACGTGGTGGTGGTGGAGGTCGAGGTCGACGGGGGGGCGCCCGGGCGACTGGTGGCCATCTGCCGCCGTCAGGGACGCGACCATCCCATCTCGCTGACCGACGTCCGCTTCCCCCCCTTCTCTCCGCTGGCGCTCCTGGTCGCCGCCTACACGAGGTGGATCAGGAACCGAGCCGGGCCCCTTCGAACGCCGCTCCCGCGGCGCCGCCGGGGCTGGACCTACCCCCTGCGGACCGAGCCCGCCGCGCCCAGGGCGCGTCGTCTGCTCGAGGTCTGCCGCGGGCGGCCCCTCCGCCTCCAGCTGGTGGGGACCTGGGAGCCGGCCGAGCAGCGCTGGGGAGAGCCGGGGGTGCCGATCGAGCCGGAGCTGCGCCCGTTGATCGTGGCCGGTCCCCGGCCGCAGTGCCGGCTCGAGCGGGTGCTGCCGCCCCCGGCGGACGCCCGCCTCGGCGATCCCATCGCCGCGGCCCTGGAACTCGCCCACGGGGGCTGCCGGAGTGAGGCCCGCCGGCTGCTCCGCTCCCTGGTGGAACGGGATCCCCGCTGCCTGGACGCGCACGTGCAGCTGGGTAACCTGGCCTTCGCCCGCCGGCCGCAGGCCGCCCTGGTCCACTACCAGACCGCGGTCG
>DASRBU010000533.1:0-5606 GCA_035653475.1 Candidatus Dormiibacterota bacterium
CTCGTCCCAGGTGCCGCCGCGCTGACGCTCGCGCAGGAAGCGGAGGCCGGCCCGGCAGGCCGGGTGCTGCCCGAGCCCGGCCGCCTGCAGGGAGAGCACCGCCCAGGCGGTCTGCGAGGGCGTGCTCCGGCCCACCCCGGCAAAGGACTCGTCCACGTAGGAGTGACAGGTCTCGCCCCAGCCCCCGTCCGGGTTCTGCACCCGCAGCAGCCAGTCGACGGCGCGCCCGACCATGTCCTCGCCGGCGCCCAGCGCGGTCAGCGCCGAGACCACGCACCAGGTGCCGTAGAGGTGGTTCACCCCCCAGCGCCCGTACCAGGAGCCCCAGGGCCGCTGCTCCCGGCGCAGGTAGGCGAGAGCGCCGGCCACGTGGGGGTCCCGCCGGTCGTGGCCGAGCCGGGCCAGCATCTCCAGGACGTGGGCGGTCACGTCCTCGCTGGGCGGGTCGAGCATGGCGCCGAAGTCGGCGAAGGGCAGACGGTAGACGTAGGTCCGGGTGTTGTCGCGGTCGAATGCGGCCCAGGCGCCGTTGCCGGAGCGCATGGCCAGCACCCAGCGCCGGGCGCGCTCGATGGCGGCGTCGGCGCTCCCCGGGGGCGCCGCCGCCAACAGGGCAAGCACCACCAGGGCGGTGTCGTCGACGTCCGGATAGGTGTCGTTCTCGAACTCGAAGGCCCAGCCCCCGCACTCGACGCCGGGGCAGCGGACCTGCCAATCGCCACCGCTCGTGATCTGCTCGCCGAGCAGCCAGCCCACGGCCCGACGGAGGCCGGGGTGGTCCCGGTCGAGGCCGGCCTGGCGCAGGGCCAGCACCGCCCAGGCCGTGTCCCACACCGGGGACATGCAGGCCTGGAAACGCCAGCCCTGCTCGTCCTGGAGCGAGAAGCCCTCCAGACCCTGGATGCCGCGGCGCAGGACCGGGTGGTCAGGGCCCATCCCCTCCAGGTGGAGGGCGATCAGGGAGTAGACCCAGGGCGGCTGGATGCCGCCCCAGCAGCCGTCCGCCTCCTGCCGCTCGACGATCCACTCCACCAGCCGCCGCCGGGCGCGGGCGCGACCCGGCTGCACCGGCAGCCGCTCGTAGAGCTTCTGGAGCTGATCCAGCCACCAGAAGACGCCCCGGCCGGGCACCCGCTCCAGCAGGGGCTCGGTGCCGGGCACCACCAGCTCCCCCAGCCCCACCCCCAGCGGGCGGATCGGCCGCCGCGAGATCACGATCAGGAGAGGGGCGATGGTGCCCCGGGCCCAGGAGGCGAAGTCGTAGAGGTTGAAGGGGAGCCAGGCGGGGAACCAGACCAGCTCCGGGGGCATGCTGGGGACCCCCCGCCAGGGGTACTCGCCGAACAGCGCCAGCCAGATCTTGGTGAAGACCCGGGCCCGGGCCACGCCGCCCAGGCGGTGGACGACGCTCAGCGCCCGTCGCATCGGCTCCGCGCCCGGGTCCAGGCCCAGGACCTTGAGCGCCACGTAGGCCTCGATGGTGGTGCTCAGGTCCGCGGGCCCGTCGTGGTAGAGCGCCCAGGAGCCGTCCTCGCGCTGATAGCGCAGGAGGTGCTCGATCGCCCCCGACCGGATGCGGTCTAGGGGAAGGCCCAGGAAGCGGAGCAGGAGCACGTGCTCGGCGGTCATGGTGACGTTGGTCTCCAGCTCCCCGACCCACCAGCCCTCCGGCGACTGCCGGGCCAGCAACCACTCGACCGCCTCGGCCAGGGGCCGGTCCAGGGGCCGCCGCTCCAGCCCCGAGCGCGTCTCGGAGCCCGCCTCAGCCAACCGCGATCCCCCCTCGCGCGCGCCCACGGTCCTCCGCGTCCGGGGATGGGACGGCGCCGGCGGTCGCTCGCCACCGGGCCGCCAGGAGCCTGGCCGCGGCGCGACCGCTGCGCACGGCCGACTCCATGGTGTCGGGCCAGCCGGTGGCCGTCCAGGAGCCGGCCAGGGCCAGGTTGGGCACCCGGGTGGCTGGGCCCGGCCGCCGGACGCCGGGGGCCGGGGCGTAGGTCGCCTCGGGGTTGCGGGTGGCGGCCCCGCGCCGCAGACTGGCCCCCTCCAGCCCGGGCAGCCGCTGGGCCACCACCTCCCAGCAGTCGCGGACCAGCTCCGCCTCCGGCCGGTGCACCAGCGCCCCGGCGTTGCTCAGGCTGCAACACAGGTACCCGGGGGCCTTCTCGAACACCCACTGCACCGGCGCCTCCAGCAGGGCGGCGAAGCCGAACCCGAGCCGGCCGGCGTCGTGCCAGAGGTGGACGTCGACGATGGGACGGGCGACGAAGTCGCGTACCGCGCCCAGCCCGAAGCGCTCGGGATCGCCCAGCACCCGGGGCAGGCGGTTGGGGGGCAGGGCCAGGACCACCGCGTCGCAGGCCAGCGTCCCCTCCGGAGTGCGGACCGCCCGCACCTCGCCTCCCCATCCCAGCTCCAGGCCCACGACCGGGGTCCGGGTGTGCACGGCGTCGAGGCGGGCGGCGGCCGCCTCGGCCAGCCGCGCCAGGGGCACGGTCAGCCAGCCGAAGCGGGCCGCGCCCGCGTCGGCGGTGAAGGCGGTGGCGACCACGAAGGCGGCCTCGGCCACCGGCACCTCCTCCAGGGGGGCGTTGAGCGCGGGCACGAAGAAGGGCTCCCAGAAGGCCCGGCGGCTGGCCGGCGACTGGCCGCGGCGGTCGAGCCAGGCGGCCAGCGGCTCCTCGCCCCCTCCCCGCAGGCGCTCCAGGGCCAGCAGGGCCCTGGCCACCCGGAGCCGGTCCGCCCAGCCCAGCTCGGCGTAGCCGGCCAGGGCCAGGGCCAGGTGCCAGGGGGCCGGGAGCGCCGCCGCCCGCAGCCGGGCCGGCCGCCGGCCCGGGGGGAGGAGCAGGGCGTCGAAGCGCTCCTGGAGGTGGAGCCGCTCGCCCAGCCCCAGGCGGCGGGCGAGGTCGACGAACTCGGTGCAGCAGGCCAGGAAGACGTGCTGGCCGTTGTCGACCTCCTCGCCCTCGACCGTGAAGGAGGTGGCCCGGCCCCCGAGCAGCCGGGCCCGCTCCAGGAGCTGGACCCGCGCCCCCGCCGCCTCCAGCTCCAGGGCGGCGGCGAGCCCCGCCAGCCCGCCTCCGGCCACCACTACCCGAGGTGCACCCACGACCCCATCACCAGCGCCAGCTTCCGCGCCGGCGAGAGCGAGGCCCGTCGCCGGAGGGGCAGCCGCGGCTCCCGCTCGATGCGGCCCAGGATGGTCCGGTAGATCCCGGCCATGGTCCCCACGCAAGCGGCCGGGCGGCGCGGGATGTGGCGGAGGACGCCGAGCCCGCGCTCGAAGTAGCCCCGAGCGCGCCCCGCCTCGAAGGCCACCAGCGCCTCCCAGCCCGGACCGGGCCGGCCGGCCAGCAGCTCCTCCTCTCCCACCCCGAAGCGGTCGAGATCCTCCGCGGGCAGGTAGACCCGCCCCATGCTCGCGTCCTCGCGGACGTCGCGCAGGATGTTGGTGAGCTGGAGCGCGATGCCCAGCTGGTCGGCCAGCTCCAGCGCCACCGGGGCGTCGAAGCCGAAGACCCGCACGCACATCCGGCCCACGGTGGAGGCGACCAGCCGGCAGTACCGCTCCAGCTCCCCCCAGGTGGCGTAGCGGGTCCGGACCAGGTCCATCTCCACCCCGTCGATCAGGTCCTGCAGCTCCCGCTCCGGGATGCCGTAGCGGTCCATGGCCCGGGCCAGGACCAGCGTCACCGGGTCCGAGTGCAGGCCCAGGGCGCAGCCACGGGCCCGCTCCCGGTGCCGGCGCAGCCCGGCCGCCGAGCCGCCGCCGTCCGCCTCGTCGTCGACCTGGCGGGCGAAGTCGTAGAGCGCGTAGATGGCGGTCCGCTGCTGGCGGGGCAGGGAGACGAAGCCCCAGTAGAAGTTCTTCGCCTCCCGGCGCGCCATCCGGCGGCAGAAGCGTTCCGCCTCCCGGACCTCGGCCGCCGTCGGCGCCCCCGGGGACCCCTCAGACCGTTCCCAGGCTTCGTGCACGCCCGTCTCCTCCCGGCCGCGCCGCCTTCAGCACCAGCGCGGCCTTGACCGGCAGCGACACCCTGGGCCGCACCAGGTCGGTCCGGTAGCCGGCCCGGGCGATGGCGTCGCAGATGGCCAGCCCGCCCAATCGGTAGAGGGCGAGCTGGAGGCGGAGCCGCCCGGAGGCCAACCGCTCCAGCTCGCGGCCCGAGGCCAAAAGGGCCCGGGCCCGCTCGCAGTGGGCCCGCACCGCGCCCGGCACCCCCAGCCGCTCGACCTCGGGCCGGAGCAGGTAGCAGCGGCCCTTGGCCGCGTCCAGGGTCACGTCCTGGGCGAAGTTGGCCAGCTGCAGGCCGATGCAGACGTCGTCCGACAGCCGCTCCGCCCCGGGATCGACGAGGCCGAACAGGCGCAGCACCACCCGGCCCACGGGGGCGGCCGAGCGCATGCAGTAGGCCTCGAGGTCGGGCCAGCTCTCGTAGGCGGTGACCTCCTGATCCTGGAGGTTGGCCTCGATCAGGTCGGTGAAGGGGCGGGCCGGCAGCCCGAACCGCTCCACGCTGTCCCGTAGGGCGACCAGCACCGGGTGCACGGGTGGCTCCCCCCGGAAGAGGCCGCACACCTCTTCGCGCCAGCGGCGCAGGCGGGCCACGGCCTCGTCCCCACTCTCGTCGCCCAGGTCGTCGGTGGTCCGGCAGTAGGCGTAGAGCCGGGCCAGGTGCAGCCGCAGCCGGCGAGGCACGAGCCGGGAGGCCACCTCGAAGTTCTCGTAGTGCCGGGCCGCCAGCAGCCGGCAGTAGGCGTCGGCGGCGGCCAGCTCGCCGAACCCGCTCACCGTCCGCTCCCTGCCCCGCCGCTCAACGGCCCATCACCTGCACCATCACCTGGCGCTGGCGGGGCGAGCACAGCTCGACCAGGAAGACCCGCTGCCAGCGGCCCAGCTCCAGGCGCCCGTCGACCACCGGCAGGGTCTCGCTCGCCCCCAGCAGCAGGTGCCGGCAGTGGGCGTGGGCGTTCCTGGGCTCGTCCGGGGGCACGCCCGGGCGCCGGCTCAGGTCGTCGTGCTCGTAGTGCGGGCCCTCGGGCGCCACCGCGGCCAGGAAGCGCCGGAAGTCGGCCAGGAGCAGGGGCTCGTTCTCGTTGACCCGGATGGCGGCGGTGGTGTGGCGGGAGTAGACGTGGGCCAGCCCCCGGCGCACGCCCGAGGCCCGGACCACGGACTCGACGTCCTCGGTGATGTCGATGAACTGCCCGGCGCCGTCGGTCCGGTAGGTCAGCACCCCCATCACGGGCGCCTCCACGGGCTCGTCGCGGTGCCTCAGGCGCGGGCTGCCCTGGAGGTCGGCGACGGTCCTGGCCCCGACGCAGAACATGGCCACGCGCAGCACGCCGGTCAGCTCCGCGGCCAGGTCCCGCACCGCCTGGGCCCCCTGGACCGAGGCGCGCAGGAAGGGGCCGGCCATGCCCACCAGGTCCGCCCCCAGCGCGATCGCCTTGGCGACCTCGATCCCGGTCCGGATGCCGCCGCTGGCGAAGACCGGGGCCCGGCCCGCCGCCCGCCGGGCCAGGCGCAGGGCCTCGGCGGTGGAGATGCCCCAACCGGCGAAGGCGGCGGCCACCCGGGAGCGCACCGGGTCCTCGATCCGGTG
>DASRBU010000534.1:0-7742 GCA_035653475.1 Candidatus Dormiibacterota bacterium
GGCAGCGCTCCGCCGCCGGCCAGATCGCCCGGGCCGCGACCCGCCAGGTGGAGGCGGCGACGACCAGGCAGCGCACGGCGTCGCCGGCCACCCCCGCCACCAGTTCCCGCCAGTCCAGCCAGCGCGTGATCACGCCCCGGGTCAGGGCGCGCAGCAAGCCCAGACCTGGACGGCGATCGGGGAGCACCGTCCCCACCAGCGGGGAGCCGGCCACCTCCGCCGCCAGCCAGGCCGCGCGCAGGACGCCCAGCTCCCCCACATCGCCCCGGACCAGCACCGCCAGGCCCGGGGGCTCGGTCCCTCGCCCGCAGGTGGCCTCGATCATCCCTGGTTCCTCGTCCCCTCCCGGGCTCTCCCCCTACGGTACCGCCGGAGGTCGCGGCTGGCCACCCACCGCGGCCAGGGCCGATCCCGGGCCGAGGCAGGCGCCCTGTCCCCCACCCGGGCCATCGGCCATACTCATCGCCCCCGGGACACGAGGCGGACGAAGGCCAGCAGGATGACGGCGCCCAGCGTCGCCACCACCAGGCTGCCCAGGAAGCCCAGCGAGGTGCCCCCGGGCAGGAACAGGCTCAACAGGAAGCCCCCGATGAAGGCCCCCAGGACACCGACCACGAGGTCCATCAGGCAGCCGAGACCGCGGCCACGCACCAGCCGGCCGGCCACGGCGCCGGCCACCAGACCGATCACGATCCAGGCCAGCACCCCGCCCGGCGAGAGGAGCACCGCGGCCAGCCAGACGGACACCCTGCGACGATCCTAACCGTTCGACGGGCCGCCGGGAGGCCCGGAGGCCGGCCGGGGCGACCTGCGGACGACGGTCGGGGCAGCCCGGCGCGACCCGGCTCCGCGGGTTCGAGCCACGGACGGGCTGGCGCGGGCCGGGGTCGGGATGGGGGCGGCGGGCTCAGCGCTCGGCCGGGTTGCCGGCCGCGCCCCGGGGCTCCACCTTGGGGCCGAAGTCGGGGGCCGCCTGCACCAGGGAGTCGATGTAGCGGAAGCGCTCGTAGCGGTGCTGCAGGAGCTCCGACGCCGGGAGGCGCAGCAGCGGCTCGAGATGGCGCCAGAGCGCCGCCTCGAGGGCGCACGCCGCGGCCTCGTGGTCGCGGTGGGCCCCTCCTTCCGGCTCGGGGACCACCTCCTCGACCACGCCCATGGCCTGGAGGTCGCGCGAGGTGACCTGGAGCTGGGCCGCGGCCTCGACCTTGCGGGCGCTGTCGCGCCACACGATCGAGGCCGCCGCCTCCGGCGAGGCCACGGAGTAGATCGAGTTCTCCAGCATCAGGACCCGGTCGGCCACCGCCATGCCCAGCGCGCCGCCGGACCCCCCCTCCCCGATCACCGCCGCCACCACCGGGACGGGGATCTCGAACCAGCCCATGATCGCCTGCCCGATGGCGAGCGCGATGCCGCGCTCCTCCGCCCCCGCGCCCGGGAAGGCCCCCGGGGTGTCCACCAGGGACACGATGGGGAAGCCGAACTTGGCCGCCTGCCGGGCCAGCCGCATGGCCTTCCGATAGCCCTCCGGGTGCATCATGGCCCAGTTCCGGGCCACCCGCTCGGCCAGGTTGCGGCCCTTCTGCTGCCCGAAGAACATCACCGTCAGGCCCCGCCAGCTCCCCGGGCCGGCCACCAGGGCGGGGTCGTCGTGCGAGACCCGGTCGCCGTGCAGCTCGACGAAGTCGGGCGCCATCCGACGGATGTAGTCGAGCGCATAGGGACGCTCGGGGTGGCGGGCCAGCTCCACCACCTGCCACACGCTCAGCGTGTCCCGGGGGCGCTTGGGCACGGTCAGCCCCTCCCCCGGCCGGGACGGGTGTAGAGCTGGATCAGATGGGCCAGCCGCGCCCGCAGCTCGGTGCGCGGCACCACCAGGTCCACCTGCCCGCAGCGGAGCTGGAACTCGGCGCTCTGGAAGCCCGGGGGCAGGTCGGCGTGGGTGGACTGCTTGATCACCCGAGGGCCGGTGAAGCCGATGGCGGCCCCCGGCTCGGCGATGTTGACGTCGGCCAGCAGCGCCAGCGAGGCCGGGACCCCGCCGTAGGTGGGGTCGGTCAGGACGGCGAAGTAGGGCACCCCCATCTGGTGCAGGCGGCCCACCGCCCCGTTGATTTTCGCCATCTGCATCAGGGCCAGGATGCCCTCCTGCATCCGGGCGCCGCCCGAGGCGGCGAGCAGCAGGTACGGGGTTCGGGTGGCGGCCGCCTGCTCCAGGCTTCGGGTCAGGCGCTCACCGGCCACGATCGACAGGCTACCGCCCACGAACCGGAAATCGAACACCGCCAGCCAGACGGCCAGGCCGGCCAGGGTGGCCGTGCCCACCCGGACGGCCTCGTTGAGGCCCTCCGCCCGCGCCTGGTCGAGCGTCTCCTGATAGGCCCTCGGCACCTTCCACTCCAGGAGATCGTGGGGTCGGATGTCCGCCCAGCGCTCCTGCCAGCTCCCGGCGTCGGCCAGGAGCGCGATCCAGGCATCGGCGTGCATGCGGAAGTGGTGCCCGCAGTCGCAGACGTAGCACCGCTCGCGGAGCGCCTCGGGGACCAGGCCGACGCCGCAGCTCGGGCAGTTGGTGGTCAGGGCAATGGGGGGCAGCCGTCCCCCCGAGGCCGCCACCGACGACGGCGAGACGCCCCAGGACGCCCACTCCTCGGGACCGACCTCCGGCCTCATCTCGGCCCCGGCCCCGGGCGGCGGGCCCGGGAGGGCGGACGGCGGACCCGTCGACTCAGCAGGTCAGCCCCCCGTCGACCACCAGCACGTGGCCGGTGACGAAGGCCGCGCCGGGCGAGCAGAGGAAGGCCACGGCGGCGGCCACGTCCTCGGGAGTCCCCTCCCGCTGCAGCGGCGTCCGGCGCACGATCTCGGCCACCATCTCCTCGGTCATCGAGCCGCGCGTGAGCTCGGTCCGCACGTAGCCCGGTGCCACCGCGTTGCAGGTGATGCCGCGCGAGCCCACCTCGCGGGCCACGGCCTTGGTGAACCCGATCAGGCCGGCCTTGGCCGCGGCGTAGTTGGCCTGGCCGGGGTTGCCGGTGATCCCCACCACCGAGGCCATGTTCACGATCCTCCCCCAGCGGGCGCGGAGCATGCCCGACATCACCGCCCGGGTGGTGTGGTAGGCGGAGGTGAGGTCGGTCCGCAGCACGTGCTCCCAGTCGTCCGGCTTCAGCCGTAGGAGCAGGTTGTCGCGGACGTCGCCGGCGTTGTTGACCAGCACGTCCACCCGGCCGATCTGCCTGACCATGGCCTGGACCGCCTCGCCGTCGGTCACGTCGCAGCGCACGGCCAGGCCTCCGACCTCGTGCGCGGTCTGCTCCGCCGCGGCCGCGTCGGCCCGGTAGTTGACCACCACCCGTGCCCCCATCCCGGCCAGGGCCTGGGAGATGGCGCGCCCGATCCCCTTGCCACCGCCCGTGACCAGCGCGGTGCGGCCCTCCAGGCCGCCGGTCACGACGCGAACTCCACGAAGAGCTCGTCGGCGTTCCAGGTGTCGACGCCCGGCAGGTACTTGGCGGCCAGGCTGGCCAGCACCCGCCCCGGGCCCAGCTCGACCACCGTGCTCACCTGCATGGCGCGGAGCGAGACCATGGTCCGGGCCCAGTCCACCGGCCGCATCAGGTGATTGGCCAGCTCCTGGCGGAGGTCGCTCAGCGAGCCGATGGACTGGCCGCTGCCGTTGCCCAGGATGGGGAACCTGGGCATCTCGATCTGGAGCCGGTCCAGGACCGCCCGGAAGGCGTTCCCGGCCGCCTCCATGAGCGGGGAGTGGGCGGGCAAGGGGACGGTCAGGATGAGCGCCCGGCGGGCGCCGGCCTCCAGCGCCAGCCGCTGCGCCTCCTCCACCGCCGGGACCTCGCCGGAGAGCACGAACTGGACCTCGGCGTTCCGGTTGGCCAGGTAGAGCTTCCCCTTCGCCGACGCCCGGCGCCGGATCTCCTCCACCCGGTCCTCGTCCAGGCCCACCACCGCCAGCATGCCCCCGGGCTGGTGCCTGGAGGCGGCGGCCATGATCCGCCCCCGCTCCTTGACCAGGAGCAGGGCGGTCTCCCAGGACACCGCCCCGGCCGCGGCCAGGGCGGTGAATTCGCCCAGGGAGTGGCCGGCCATCACCCTCACCTGCCCCATGCCGTACCGCTCGCGCCAGATCTCGTAGGCGGCCCAGCAGACGGTCATGACGCACGGCTGCAGGTTGTCGGTGCGGTTCAGCTCGTCCTCCGGCCCTTCGAAGCAGAGCCGGCGAACCGGCATCCCGAGCACCTGCTCGGCCCGCTCGAACACGCGCCGGGCGGCCGGGTAGCGGTCGTAGAGGCGCCGTCCCATGCCCGGACGCTGCACCCCCTGCCCGGGGAAGAGGAGGGCGATGGGCTCCCTCAAGGGCACCCGCACGCGCCTCACCCCCGTGCAGCCGGGCCGGCGCCGGGCGCCGGCCCGGTGGCCGCCCACGCCGGCCTCCGACCGACCGATCCCGACGCACCTCGCGTCAGGACGACGGGGGACGGGACGGCGCGGGCGCCGGCGTTGGGCTCGACCTCGATCATGACGCGCTCCCTGGCGGCCGCGCGGCGCGCGTGGCCACCAGGCATGATACGGCGGCGGACCCGAGGCGATACCCGCGGCCGCGGTCGGGAGCGCCAAGCGCGACCGGCCGCAGGGAGGCCCCGAGCCGACGAGGGCACGAGGCGGCGAGGGCAGGGGGCGGCGACGATCATGCCGCGCTCAGCCCCGCGCCGGCAGCGAACTCTCCCCCTTGGCGGGAGAGGACGGCCCTGCCCGCTCCTGGAGGTAGGCCCAGAGGTCGCCGACGTTCTTCATCTTCTCGAGCTCTTGCTCGGGCAGCTCCACGTCGTAGCGGTCCTCGATGGCCGCGATCAGCTCCACCAGGTCGAGCGAGTCGGCCGCCAGGTCGCGCTGGAAGCTGACGTCCATCCGCACCTCCTCGGGCTCGCAGCCGAGGATCTCGGCGGCCAGCTCCTGGAGGTCGCGAAACACCAGTTCCGTCATGGGGTCGCTCCTGTTCCTACTCCGGCTCCGGTCGCCTGATCACGAGCGTCGAGTTGTGGCCGCCGAAGCCGAAGGAGTTGGAGATGGCCACCTCGACGCGCGCCGGACGCGCCCGGTTGGGCACGTAGTCCAAGTCGCACTCCGGGTCGGGGTGATCGAGGTTGATGGTGGGCGGGATGAGGTCGTGCCGGATGGCGAGGACGCAGGCGGCGGCCTCCATCGCCCCGGCCGCCCCCAGGAGATGGGCGTGCATGGACTTGGTGGAGCTGACGGCCAGCCGGCGGGCGTGCTCGCCGAACACCTCCTTGATGGCCTTGGTCTCGGCCACGTCGCCCAGCCGGGTCGAGGTGCCGTGGGCGTTCACGTAGTCCACCTGCTCGGGCCGGACCCCGGCCTTGTCGAGCGCCCGGCGCATGGCTCGGATGGCGCCGGCCCCCTCGGGATGAGGGGCGGTGAAGTGGTGCATGTCCGCGCTCGCCCCGTAGCCCGCGATCTCGGCCAGGATGGGCGCCCCACGGCGACGGGCGAAGCCCAGCTCCTCGAGCACCAGCACCACCGCCCCCTCCCCCATGACGAAGCCGTCCCGCTCCGCGTCGAAGGGGCGGCAGGCCCGCTCCGGCTCGTGGTTGCGCTCGCTCACGGCCTTGATCTGGCAGAAGGCGCCCATGGTCAGCGGGGTGATGGTGGCCTCGGCACCGCCCGCGATCATGGCCTCGGCGTCGCCCCGCTTGATGATCTCGGCCGCCTCGCCGATGGCGTGGCCGGAGGAGGCGCAGGCGCTCACGATGGCGTAGTTGATGCCACCGGCCCCGACCTGCATCGCCACCACCCCCGAGGCCATGTCCGCGATCATCATGGGGACGGTGAAGGGCGAGATCCGGCGGATCCCCCGCTCCAGCATCTGCGCGTGGTTGCGCTCGATCTCCTCCATGCCGCCGATGCCGGAGGCGATGATGACCCCCACCTGGTCCGGGTCCAGCCGGCGCGGGTCCAGGCCGGCACGCTCCAGGGCCTGACGAGCCGCCGCCAGCCCGAACTGGCAGTACCGGGCCAGATGCCGGGCCGACTTGCGGTCCATGTAGTCGCCGGGATCGAAGTCCCTGACCTCGGCGGCGATCCGGGCCGGATAGTCGCTGGCGTCGAAGCGCGTGATCGGTCCCACGCCGGAGACGCCCTCGACCAGGTTCGACCAGACGGTCTCCTGGTCGTTGCCGAGAGGGGTGACGAAGCCCATCCCGGTGACGACCACACGTCGACCGTTGTATGGTCCCATCGGCGACAGACTACGGACCCGGCGTCGAAAGTGCCTCGCCTGGAGGTGGCAAAATCGGGCGAGGAGTTTGGCCGCCGAGTCCATACCGGACCCGGACGGCGGGCCAGGCCGGCGGGGCCGGGCCAGACCCGCCGTCCACCGGCGCTGGCCGCGCCGGCAGGAGGCGCTTCGCACCTCGGGGAAGCGCCGTGCGTTCGCAGGCCGTCCCATGGCGCCGCAGCCGAACGACCGCTGGTGCTCGGCCTGGCTCAGCGTCCCCGACCACGCCGCTGCCCGGTGCAGGGCGCCGTCCCCTCCCGCCCAGGTCAGCCGGTCCTGCCCGTCGTAGGCCCGCAGGTCGAGAGCACCCGGAAGGAGTTGGTGGAGCAGCACCCGGTCCGGAATCCCCAGCTCGTCGTGAGAGCGCGGACGGGCCGATCCGGACGGTGGCGCGGACGGTGCGAGGCTCGGCACGGTGCGACCTCCGCGTGATCAGGGATGACCGACGGGACGCCCGATGCCCGCTCCCCTCTCCCCCCTCGACCTGACATCGACCGATCACCCGCCATCCCACGCTGCGCATCGTCTCCATCCTGTCCCCCAGGACAAGTCGAACTCAGCTGATACAGACGATCGGGATAGGCGTCGCCAGATCAGGCAGGGTTGCTATCTCTCAATGCCCGCTGGCCTGCGCTCACGATGGCCGTAGCTCCCACACCGTTTTCCCCGCTTCTGTGATATCGAGCGCCGGACATCCCTCCTCCCAGGCACGAGGAGGATGCCACGACCGGTCAGAGGCAAGGGTTTCGGTTATTTCTGATTCTGGTATTGGCGTTGCTGCGACTTCCGGCGGCACAAGCGGCTTCCATCTCACCAGGCGAACGATCCCTCGATCGAGGAGCATCTCGACCAGCTCCCTTGCCGTGCTGATCACCTCCGAATCGTCGGCATCGGGCATGAGGCTCGTTCGCAGGTCCCAGATGACCTCGTATAGCCCGAGGTCATCTTCGTGAACCTCGGTGAGGATGTTACGGATCACCATATCCCGACTCATATGGTGGGGTTTCCTAGCAGTGGTATCCTGGCCCTGATTCCGCCTTTGCTGATCACCACCTACCGCCCTCGATGCAACGGATCACTGCGGTGGGATCTCCTGGCACGATCTCAACCTGATCGCCTGGACGGTCGGGGTCCGGATCGCGCATGCCGCCATCCTTCCTGAATGGCTCCCTACCCTGCCGAATGTGCGGGGCAGCTTCTGCAGCACTTCCTCTGGAGTTGAGCCAGGCCGATCTCAGACGGATCTGGGATCCCTGGGCGTTTCAAGCCGCCTTTCCCGGCGAAGACAATGCTGATCCGATCCCAGAGCTCGGGGATGGGATCGATCAGGAGCCCGATCCCGCCTGGATCGGGGCTGAACCCCTCCGCGAAGGTCGGAAGTCGGATGGACAGGTTGATCTTGGGCTCCCCACCCCGCGCCTCCACCGGG
>DASRBU010000535.1:0-2228 GCA_035653475.1 Candidatus Dormiibacterota bacterium
CCGGGCGCCACCGTCATCCTCGGGCACCTCGGGGAGATGCTGCCGTTCGCCGTGCATCGCATGCAGGGGCGCCTTGCCGCCGCCCTGGGGAGCTCGCTGCGCCGGCCCGTGACCGCGTATCTGCGCGACAACTTCTACCTCTCGACCAGCGGCGACTTCCACACCCCATCCCTGATCGGGGCGTTGCTGGAGGTCAGCGCCGATCGGATCTTGTTCGCCGTCGACTATCCCTTCGAGGACATGGGCGAGGCCGCGCGCTGGTTCGATGGGTTGCCGATCAGCGAGGTGGACCAGGCGAAGATCGGTCGCTCCAACGCCGAGCGTCTGCTGAGGCTATGAAGGCAACCAGCCCTCGGGATGACGTCGCGGCGAGAGACGTAACCCCAAGGTGCCGTACGGCACCGCCGGTGGGGCGGGGGTGCGGAGGGAGCTCCTCTGGATCAGGCCCCGCCGTCGCCGAGCTGCTCGGTGGTGCTGCGCCGGCCAGGTCGTTGGCGCCCGGCTGGGTACGGCATCACGACCAGCATGGTGGCTGGTCGGTTGGTGCGGTTCTCGATGGCGCGGGCCTCGTTCGGTGCCAGGTAGATCGAGTCGTAGGGACCAAGGGTCACCGCGCCCTCATCGGTGCAGACGGTGATCTCCCCTTCGGTGACCACGTACACCTTCTCGAGCGGCGTCGCATCGCGCTCACAACCTCCTCCGGGCAAGAAGTAGGAGAGTCCGACGGAGAAGCTTTGGATATCGGACGCCTCCCAGCCTTGAAGGCGAAGGGTGCTCGCCCCGAAGTGCTTGGGAGCGGTGTAGGGCTTGGCTCCACCCAGCCGGGTGACCTGCACGTTCGTTCCTCCTGAGGTTCAAGCTCTGGGTCGTCGCCTGGGTCGGAGACGACAACCGCCTGAGGCCCACGGCCTTCGTCCTCTGAAGGTGGTGGTGTGCACGAGCGCGCCCTTGCCGGTCCCTCGGCTGGAAGGAGTGACTCTTCCCGTTGCCGTTCCCCCCGGAGCGGGCCGGAGGGCTAGAGCAGAAAGCCGTTTCCCAGGTGGAGCTGGCCAGACCAAGGGATGGTAATGTGACCCACGCTGGCTCGCTCCTGCCGTGGCCGGAGGACGGGGCAACTGGCGAGGCTTCGAGAAGATCTATGACGAGCCTCCTCGTGAGCTGGCATCGCTCGCCCACGCGAATACCTTGGCTTCTCCGCGTCATACGGCGTGGCTCGTCGGCTCAGGCTTCGAGCATGCCGGGCGCGTCCCTACCGCCGTCCCGATGCGCCCCTGGCTGCGGGGCCATCTGCGCCAGTGGCATCCTGGCTGGGGCCACAGCCCAGCCCTCCACCGCGCTGCCAGCATCCTCGCCCCGGTGTCCATATGCCCACGTCCCCAACGCGCCGGCTCCGAACCGGCCTGGGGACCTGGGAGCGATGTCCTCGAGGTGGGCCATGGCCCGGGCCGGCCCACCCGTCGGCTTCGGCCCCGGTGGCTTCACGTGTCGGTAGTGAGTCGCCCGGGCCCGACCCACGGCCAGACACGCGGCCTGGGTCCCGAGCATCGACTTCAACTCCATCACCGCCGTCTCCGTCACCTGATCGGCTCGCCGTCGTTCCCCTCGCTCCCGGCCGCGAGCTCGCGCAAGAGCGAGGAGAGATTTCCCCGGACCTCGATCACCCTGCGGGCCTTGCTCAGCTCCTGCTCCAGGCGCTGCTTCTCGCCCTGCAGGCGAGCCGGCTCCCGGTCTCGAGGATCGACCTCGGGCCGGCCCCGCCTCTCGGCAAAGGCGGCCCAGACCCCTTGCTCGCGCTGCTTGTGCCACTCGCTGATCAGCGAGGTATGGAGACCTTCCCGCCGCAGCAGCGCTCCCTTACCGGCGGGATCGAGGCCCTCGTACTCGTCGAGGATCCTCTTCTTGTAAGCCGCGCTGTACCTACCTGGGCGCGCTCGCCCGGCCACCTCTGGATCCGGCTCCCCGGCCGGGCGGGGCCCACCTGCGGACGCCGCCGCCAACTCCATCGTTGCCATGGCGACTGCGTCTTCTGTTGTCCTCCCGACTCATGGATCTCAAGGAGCCAGGTGTCTCATCCAGGGTTGACACGGAGGCCGAGCCCCGGCTCCCCGTGGCCGATTGGTTTGCCGGCGGCCCGCCTCAGGCGAAACCGACCTCAGGGTCGAGAGGGAAGATGGGCCGGCGCAGCCGCCGGTAGGGAAGACGGCTGAAGTTGCTGGTGGCCCAGCCCT
>DASRBU010000536.1:0-5451 GCA_035653475.1 Candidatus Dormiibacterota bacterium
CCGCCCGACCCACCTCCTCGGGGCCGGACAGCGGCACCTCCTCGATCACCTCGGCCCGGGCCGGGTCGTAGACGGGCAGGACCGCCGCCTCGGGCCGATGCTCACGCCCACCGATCAGGTTGGGAACCATCGCCCACCTCCTTGCGCACACTACCTGCTGAGCCGGATCCGGGCGGTGATCCGCTCCGCCAGCGCCGCGAAGCCGACCGTGAACTGCATCCCCGCCGTCCGGGGCCGGGGCAGGTCGATCTCCACCACCTCGGCCACCCGGCCCGGCCGCGGCGTCATCACCACCACCCGGTCGCCGAGCAGGACCGCCTCCTGCACGCTGTGGGTGATGAGTAGGGTCGTGATCCGCCGCTCGCCCCAGATGCGGAGCAGCTCCAGGTTCATCTGCTCCCGGGTCAGCTGGTCGAGGGCGCCGAAGGGTTCGTCCATCAGCAGCAGGGTGGGGTCGTGGACCAGCGCCCGGGCCAGGGCGGCCCGCTGCTGCATGCCCCCCGAGAGCTCCGAAGGTCGCCGGTTCTCGAAGCCCTCCAGCCCGACCAGGCGCAGCGTCTCCCGGGCCGCGGCCTCGTAGCGGCTGCGCTCGAGGTGCAGGATCTCGACCGGGAGCAGGACGTTGCCGAGCACCGTTCGCCAGCGAAGCAGGACCGGGTTCTGGAACACCATCCCGATCCCGGGCACGGGGCCGGTGACGGGGCGGCCGCCGATCCGGACCTCGCCCTCGGCAGGGCGGATGAGGCCGGCCACCATCTTGAGCAGCGTGGTCTTGCCGCAGCCGCTGGGTCCGACGATGACCAGGAACTCGCCCTCGCGGACGGTGATCGAGACCGCCTCCAGCGCGCGCAGGACTCCGTCCCGGCTCCGGTAGAGCTGGCCCACGCCACGGAGCTCGACCGCCGGCGCCTCGTCCGCCTCCGCCCTCATCCCGTCTTCTGCGGCAGCACGCCGGCGGGCACGAGGTCGTTGCGGTAGACGTCGGTCGCCTTGACCTGGCCGGCGACCGGGAAGTAGCGCTCGATGGTGTCCACCGTGAAGCGCATCGTCCCGGCGTCCACGGGGCCGATCCCGTGCCGGAGCACTTCCGGCACCATCAGGTGCTCGATCGCGATCTGGAGCTGCTCCCGGGCCACCTGGAAGCTGAGGGCGGGCTGGGCCTGGAGCAAGATCCGGGTCGCCTGGTCGGGGTGGTCCACGGTCCAGGCGGTGGCCCGGGCCAGGCCATCCAGGAAGCGGCGGGCGAGGTCGGCGTCCTTCTGGAGGGTGGCGTCGCGGGCGATGATGCCGTTGGAGTAGGTGTTCAGGCCGTAGTCGGCATAGAGGAAGTGCGTCACTCGCTTCCCGGACTGCTGGGCGGCGGCCTGGTAGGCGGGGAGCGAGGTGTAGTAGTCGAAGGCGCCGTCGATGCGGCCCTGAGCCAGGGCGGCCGGTTTGGTCAGGTGCTCGATGTTGACGACGTGGACCTGGGAGGCGTCGAAGTGATTGATCCTGGCCAGGGCGGGCAGGAGCAAGAGGCCGGTGTCACCGGTCGAGGAGCCGATCGACTTGCCGACCAGGTCCTGGGGCCGCTGGATCGGGTTGGTGTCGAGGCCGAAGGCGCAGACCAGGCTCTTGTAGGTGAGCATGCAGATCTCCTTCAGCCCCTGGCCCTTGCCCCGGGCCAGCACGACCGCGCTCACGTCGGCGAAGCCGAAGTCGGCGGCTCCGGCCGCGACCTTGCTGGCGTTGTCAGCCGAGCCTTCGGCGTGGGCGATGCTGACGTGGAGACCGCGGTCCGGCCAGTAGCCCTGCTGCTGGGCCACGTAGAACATGGCGTGCTTGCCGTAGGGGGCCACGTCGAGCAGGAACTGCACCGAGCGCGTCGGCCCGGCCGTGGTCCGGGCGGCGGGGCCGGTGGCGCCGCAGGCGGCGGCGGCCAGGCCGGCGGTGGCCAGCGCCGCCCGGGTCAGGAACTCGCGCCGGGTCGTGGTCTCGGACCCCCTCTCTCGCATCCTCCGCACCTCCGCTTCACGTGATCGGCGCTCTGGTCGCCTGCGCTGGTGCCCAGGGGATCAGGACCCGCTCCAGAAGCGAGACCGCCCCGAACAGGGCCAGGCCCAGGGCCGAGAGCAGGACCAGGGCGGCGAAGCTCATGGACACGTCCAGCTGGGTGTTGGCGAGCACGATCAGGTAGCCGAGCCCGGAGCTGCCGCCCACGAACTCCCCGATCACGGCCCCGATCACGGCCAGGGTGACGGCGACCTTGAGTCCGCTGAAGATGGAGGGGAGTGCGGACGGGAAGCGGATCTTCCAGAACTCCTGTCGGCGCGAGCAGCACAGCACGGTGACCAGCTCGATCAGCTCCTCGTCGACGTTGCGCAGCCCGGTGATGGTGTCGATCACGACCGGGAAGAAGGCGACCAGCGCCGCCACCACCACTCGTGGCTCCAGCCCGAAGCCGAGCCACACGATGAGCAGGGGCGCGATGGCGACCTTGGGCACCACCTGGAGGAAGAGCAGCAGGGGGTAGAGGGTGTCCTCCAGCCAGCGCCAACGCACGACCAGCGTCGCCGCCACCAGCCCCAGCGCGCAGCCGGCCGCGAACCCGATCAGGGTCTCCAGGAAGGTGACCCAGAGCTGGGCCGTGTACAGTTGCGGGCGCCGGGCCAGCTCGGCCAGGACCGAGAGCGGGCTCGGGACCAGGAACGAGGGCGGGCGCAACGCCAGCACGACCAGCTGCCAGAGGACGAGCAGCCCGACCACCCCGGCCGCCAGCCGGAGCCCGCGCCGGCCCCGGGTCACCTCCTGCCTCCCACCAGGTCACTCTCCATCTCAAACGAAGATAAGTTAAGGTAAAGATAGTTATGGTCAAGACATTGGTCAATTGGGCGTGAGCCGCTTCGTCGGGGAGCGGCTCCGGCGCCGGGAGGACGGTCGTCTGCTGACGGGTCGGGCTACCTTCGTGGCCGACCTCCGGCTGCCCGGGATGCTGGAGGTGGCGCTGCTGCGCAGCCCGGTCGCGCACGCCTGGATCGAGGCCATCGAGACGGGGACGGCGGCTTCGGCGCCGGGGGTGGTGGCGGTGGTGACCGGGGCGGACCTGGAGGGGAGGGTGAGGCCCTTCACCCGCTTCGTGGACCAGGAGGAGACGCCGCCGGGGCTGGAGGCGGCGGTCCATCCCCGGGTGCTGCCGTGCCCGATCGAGGTGCTGCCGCGGGAGCGGGTGCGCTACGTTGGCCAGGCGCTGGCGGCGGTGGTGGCGGGGTCGCGGGCGCTGGCCGAGGACGCCCTGGAGCAGCTGGAGCTGCGGCTCCGGGAGCTGCCGGCGGTGGTGGACCCGGAGGCGGCGCTGGGGCCGGCGGCTCCCCAGGTGCACGAGGCGATCCCGGGCAACCTGCAGGCCCACTTCACGGTCGAGGTGGGGGAGCCGGATCGGGCGTTCCAGGAGGCGGCGGGGAGGGTGTCGCTGCGGGTGGTGGTGCCGCGGACGGGAGGCAACCCGCTGGAGACGCGGGGGGTGGTGGCGGCCTGGGACGGGGGTCGGGAGGAGTTGACGGTGTGGTCCTCGACCCAGGTGCCGTTCGCGGTGCGGACCCGGATCTCGGAGATGCTGGGGCTGGCCGAGGAGCGGGTGCGGGTGATCGCGCCGGAGGTGGGAGGTGGCTTCGGGCCCAAGGTCAACGTGTACCCGGAGGAGGTGCTGGTGGCCCACCTGGCCAGGCACCTGGGGCGTCCGGTGCGGTGGATCGAGGACCGGCGCGAGCACCTGGTGGCCACCGGGCAGGGGCGGGGCCAGGTGCACCTGATCGAGGCCGCCTACGATAGCGAGGGGAGGGTGCTGGCGGTCCGGGACCGTTTCCTGGTCGACTGCGGGGCCTACAACCCCTTCTCGCTGACGTGTGCCTACAACACCGCCGCCCACCTGAGGGGGCTGTACCGGATCCCCAACCTGTGGGTGCGGGGGGAGTGCGTGCTCACCAACAAGGTGCCCAACGTTCCCTATCGGGGTGCGGGGCGGCCGGAGGCGGTGTTCGCCATGGAGCGAGTGCTGGAGGTGATCGCGGCCCGGGTGGGTCGGGATCCGGCCGAGGTCCGGATGCGGAACCTGATCGGGCCCGCCTCCCTGCCCCATCCGACCGGGATGCCCTACCGGGACGGGGCTGCCATCGTGCTGGACGGGGGCGATTACCCGGGGGCCCTGAGGCGGGCGCTGGAGCTGGCGGGCTACGAGGAGGTTCGGCGCCGGCAGCCGGGGTGGCGACGCCGGGGGAGGCGGGTGGGGGTGGGCATGGCCTGCTACGTGGAGGGGACGGGGATCGGACCCTTCGAGGGCTGCCGGGCCCGGATCGACGCCAGCGGGGAGGTGGTGCTGGCGGTGGGATCGACGCCCCACGGCCAGGGCCACGAGACCATCCTGGCCCAGGTCTGCGCCGACCACCTCGGGGTCTCCCCGGAGCGGGTCCGGGTCCGGGCCGGGGACACGGCGCTGCTGCCCTACGGGGTGGGCAGCTTCGCCAGCCGGAGCGCGGTGGTGGCGGGGACGGCGGTGGCGGTGGCCGCCGGGCGCCTGCGCGAGCGGGTGCTGGAGGTTGCCTCCCGGGTGCTGGAGGTCGCGCCCCAGGACCTGGTGATCGAGGACGGCGTGGTGCATCCGGCCGGGGCCCCCGCCCGTCGGGTAACGCTCGCCGAGCTGGCGCGGGCGGCGATGCCGGGGCCCCGCTCCTTGCTGGCGGGGGGCGAGGAGCCGGGGCTGGAGGCCCAGCACTACTTCCGACCGGAGACCGTCACCTTCGCTTACGGCGCCCACGTGGCCGTGGTCGAGGTGGATCCGGAGCTGGGGACGGTGCGGGTGCTCCGCTATGCGGTCGTGCACGACTGCGGGCGCCCGATCAACCCGACTCTGGTCGAGGGCCAGGTGGTGGGCGGGGTGGCGCAGGGGCTGGGGGCGGCGTTGCTGGAGGAGTGCGTCTACGGGGAGGGGGCGCAGCCGCTCACCACCACTTACCTGGACTACCTGCTGCCCACCGCGGTCGAGGTGCCCTCGATCCTCCAAGAGCACCTGGTCACGCCCTCGGAGCGCAACCCGCTTGGGGTGCGGGGGGTGGGCGAGGGCGGGGCCATCTGCCCGCCGGCGGCGATCGCCAACGCCGTGGCCGACGCCCTCGGCCGACAGCCGGACGAGCTCTCCACGCTCCCGCTCAGCCCGGAGCGGGTGTGGCGGACGCTGGCCGATGCCTGAGCGGCTACTGGGCGGTCCAGCCCCTGTCCACCAGCCGGTGCTGGCCGGTCACGTCGGCGGCGGCAGGAGAGGCCAGGAAGACGATCGCGCCGGCCACGTCGGCGCCGGCCCGGGCCAGGGCGAGGGCGGCGGCGCGGCCGATGCCGCGGCTGGCCCCGGTCACCAGCGCGGTGTGGTCCTGGAGCCGGAACTCCCTCATCTCAGCGCGAGCTGGCCATGAACCGATCCTC
>DASRBU010000537.1:0-3172 GCA_035653475.1 Candidatus Dormiibacterota bacterium
ACTTCCGCGCCTTCGACCTCGACACCACCTCGGGCGGACCCGGGGGGCCGGCCTGGCGCTACGCGCTGGGCGACACGACCCAGGCCCGCGTCCGCAAGGGCACCACACTGGAGTACGCCGAGAGCTTCCAGGCCGAGCGCACGGCCACCTTCAAGATCTCGATGCTGCGGCCGCCGGGGGTCCAGCCCAACGTGCTCCCCTACCCCGGACGCCTGCAGCGGATCGACCACGACGCGGTGGCCCACCTGACCGCGGTCAACCAGAGCCCGCCCGCCTCGGGCCGCCGGATCGACACCATCGACGACCTCACCCTGGCCAACCGGGGCAGCAGCGCGGGTGCCTACACCGTGACCGTGGCCTACTCGGTCGCCACCGTGGAGCAGCTGGAGGCGGCGGGGACCGACTATCCGAGCTGGGTCCAGCCCTACCGGAGCTTCGGGCCCGGCTACCGCTCGGCGTCGACCATGCAGCGGATCCGGGATCTGGCCCTGCAGGTGACGAGGGGACGGACCAACCCCTACGATCAGGCGCAGGCGATCGAGAGCTACCTGCGCTCGAACTTCCGCTACACGCTGACCCCGCTCCAGCCTCCGGCCGGCACCGATCCCATCGTCTACTTCCTGTTCACCTCGAAGGAGGGGTACTGCGAGTACTTCGCCACCGCCATGGGGGACATGCTCCGTTCGCTGGGCATCCCCACCCGACTGGTCAACGGCTACGGCCCGGGGTCGTTCGACGAGCAGCTCGGGCGCTACGTGGTGCGCGAGTCGGACGCCCACACCTGGGTGGAGGTGTACTTCCCCACCTACGGTTGGATCCCCTTCGAGCCCACCCCGGACGGGACCTACTTCCCCATCCCGCGCGGGATCCCCACCGCTGCCTGCAGCCGGGACAGCGCCGGCTGCGAGGCCACGGCCGGGGCGACCGCCGGCTCGCGGCCGGAGGTGAACCGGCCGGGGCGCTTCGGGTGGGACGTAGGGCCGTTGCAGACCGGCGGGGGCGTGGGTCAGGGGTCCCCGGTGAACCGGCTCCCGATCGTGCTGGGGCTGCTGGTGCTGCTGGTCCTGGCGGCGTGGGCGGCGGCAGCGCGTTACCTGCGGCCGCGCACGGCCGCCGGGGTCTGGCGACGTCTGGGTCTGCTGGCCACCCTGGCCGGCGTGCGCCCGCGCCCCCACGAGACCCCGCTGGAGTTCGGCGCTCGGCTGGGCCGGGAGATCCCGGAGGCGGCCGGGCCGGCACGGGTGCTGGCCGAGCGGTACGCCGCCGTCACCTACGGGCCCCGGGAGCTGGCTGCGGCCGTGCGCCCCGCGGTGCTGGCCGCCTGGGCCGATCTGCGCCCCATCCTGCTCCGGCGTCTGGGCCGTCGCGGCCGTGCTCCGGCCGGCTGAGGCCGCTCGGCCTCCCGGGGCATGGCCATGAGGTAGCCTCGTCATCGCCATGACGTCGCCAGAGGTATCGCCGGAACCGGATCGGGGGACCGTCTCGCCCGCGGCGGGGATGGAACACCTCGGAAGGGGTGGGTGCCGGGCCGGCGGTCGCTCGGTCTCCGGGCGCCCCGAGCCCCCGCCCGGGCGACGAGGGGCGTCCCGCTAGTGGGCGTCGCGGGACGCGTCTACGAGCCGGTCACGTTCCTGGTCGAGGCCGGGCACGTCGCCGCCTTCGCCAGGGCGCTGGGCGTGGATCCCGGCCAGGGCGTTCCCCCCACCTACGCGGCCGTGTACGCGCTGGGGACCACTGTCCCCCAGCTCTTCTCGGACCCGGAGGCGGCGGTCGACGTCGCCCACCTGCTCCACGCCGAGCAGGAGTTCAGCTGGGAGCGGCATCCTCGCCTGGGCGAGACCCTGGTCGCCCAGGGACGGGTGGCGGGGGACGTCGAGCGCCGGGGCGTGCGTCTCCTCACCTTCGAGACCGAGGTCAGGGCCGGGGACGAGCGGCTCTGCACCTCACGGGCGCTGTTCGTGGTGAGGGCTCCGGGACGATGAGCTCCATGGAGGCGGGGACCCCGGGCGGGAGGACGACGCGCCGGGAGCTGGTGGTCACCTTCACCCGGGAGTTGATCGCGGCCTATGCCGAGGCTTCCGGGGATCGGAACCCGATCCACCTGGACGAGGAGGCGGCGCGCGCTGCCGGCCTTCCCGGTGTGATCGCCCACGGCATGCTGCAGATGGGGCTCCTGGCCCGGGTGGCCGGTGACCCGGCGCGGTTGCGCCGGCTGAGCTGCCGTTTCGCGGAGGTGGTGCGGCCCGGGGACACGGTGACCTTCCGGGGCGAGGAGGCTGACGGCCGGGTCGAGCTGACGGCGGTGAACCAGGAGGGGCGGCCGGTGGTGACCCGGGCCCGGGCGGAGCTGGCCCCGCCCCCCGACCCCGCCGGTGGCTGAGCCGCTCCGGGGCCGGCCGAGGTCGCACAATACGTCTCAGTACCGAACCACCGGCTGCCGGCTCCGGCGGCCCCGGGCCGCCGCCGGAGCCGGCCGATCTGCGCCGCCTCCGATGCGGCGAGCGGCAGGAGGAGACAGAGCATGTTCGATCTGACCGGGAAGGTCGCGGTCGTGACCGGGGCCTCGCGCGGCCTCGGGCGCGAGGACGCGCTCACCCTGGCCCGCCTGGGCGCCGACGTCGTGATCACGGACATCCTGCTGGAGGACGATCCCGAGCTGCGGACCACGGCCGAGGGCGCGAACTCCGTCCTGGCCCAGGTGGCGGCGGCGCAGGGCTGGGTCTACGCCAACGCCACCGCCGAGGAGATCCGCCGCATGGGGCGGCGGTCCACGGCCATCAAGATGGACGTGACCGATCGGGACCAGATCCGCGAGGTGTTCGCCCGGGTCAAGGAGCTGTTCGGCCGCATCGACATCCTGGTCAACAACGCCGCCACCCTGGACCACACCGCCCAGATCCCGAACCAGGACTACCGGCTCTGGGACCGCGACATCGCGGTCAACCTGACCGGCTCCTTCAACTGCACCAAGGAGGTGTGGCCCTACATGGTGGAGCAGCGGTGGGGCCGGATCATCTTCATGTCCTCGGTGGCCGGCACCCTGGGGGGCTTCGGGCAGGCCAGCTACTCGGCGACCAAGGCGGGCGTGATCGGCCTGGCCCGCACCGCGGCCCTGGAGGGGGGACGGCACAACATCACCGCCAACGCCATCGTGCCCGGCATCATCCTCTCC
>DASRBU010000538.1:0-15208 GCA_035653475.1 Candidatus Dormiibacterota bacterium
GGCCGCGTCCCGGAGCTTCGCCGGCGGGTGGGCGTGGTCTACCAGGACTACAAGCTCCTTCCCCGCCTCACGGCCCTGGAGAACGTGGCCTTCGCCCTGCGGGTGACGGACCTCGAGGTCACCGAGGCCGAGGCCCACGACCGGGCCCTGGACGCCCTGGAGGCGGTCGGCCTGGGTGAGAAGGCGGACGCCTTCCCGGACCAGCTCTCGGGCGGTCAGCAGCAGCGGGTGGCGATCGCCCGGGCCGTGGTCAGGCAGCCGCCGCTGCTCATCGCCGACGAACCCACCGGCAACTTGGACCTGGAGACCGCCTGGCAGGTGATGAAGCTGCTGGAGCAGATCTCGCGCTTCGGGACCTGCGTGCTCGTCGCCACCCACAACCTGGAGATCGTCAGGCGCATGCAGCGGCGGGTGCTGACGCTCGTGGACGGCCGGCTGGTTCGGGACCAGCCCGCCGGACGGGTGGGGAGGCTGGCGTGGGCGTCGTCGTGAACGCCCCCTTCCCGCGCCGCCGCCGGCTGGGCAACGCCCTGCGCAACGTGGTCCGCCTGGTGATCCTGGGTGCCTGGCGGAACTGGGTGCGCAACCTGGGCTCGACGGCGCCGGCGCTGGGATCGATGACCCTGCTGCTCCTGCTGGCCGGCCTGGTCGGCATGGGGGCCTACGCCGTCCAGCGCGTGGCCGCCGCCCAGGCCGAGAGCGCCGCCGTCCTCCACGTCTACCTGCGCGACGACGCCAGGCCCCAGGACGTCGACGCCCTGCGCCAACGCCTGGCCTCCGATCGACGTGTGGCCTCGGTGGGCTACACCAGCAAGCAACAGGCGCTGGAGCGGGCCAAGGCCCGGCCGGGGTTGGGCAACCTGGCCGCCGCCTCGGACTCCAACCCCTTCCCCGCCAGCCTGGACGTGAAGCTGAGGAGCGTGAACGACGTGGGCGCCCTGGCCGCCGTCGCTGCCGGTAGCCCCGCCGTCGATCCGGTCATGCCCACCTCGTACGACCGCGGGACCTACCGGCGGATCCAGACCGTGCTGACGGTGCTGAGCGCGATCGGGGTGGCCTTCCTGCTCCTGCTGGGGTTCGTCGCGGTCACCGTGACCGCCAACAGCATCAGGGCCGCCATCCTGGCCCGGCAGCACGAGGTCAGGATCATGGAGCTGGTCGGTGCCCGGCACTGGATGGTCAGGGGCCCCTTCCTGGTCGAGGGAGCGCTCACCGGGGGCGTGGCCGGGGCGGTGGCGGCCCTGCTCACGCTGATCGTGAGCCTGGCCGGCATGGCCATCGGTGCTGGCAGCTTCCAGCGCTTCGCGCCCGGGGTCACGCCGGTGGTGGCGCTGATCGCCGGAGCGCTGCTGGTCGTGGGCGGGTTGCTCCTGGGCTCGTTGGCCTCGCTGCTGGGCGTGCATCGCGAGCTGCGGACCGCCTGAGCGCCCGCGCTACCGTCTCCGTGACCGGGCTCCCGAGGCGGTGCCGGCAGCGGTCGAGGAGAACCCCGAGCGCGAGTACGGTGCCGTCGATGATGCAGTAGCCCCCGGCGATGGCCGAGGGCGGGTTGCCGGAAGGGACGTGGTCCCAGGGGGCCACCGCCAGCCAGCGCCAGTCGCCGGCCAGGGTCCCGGACAGCTCCAGGTCCAGGGTGGCCACGAAGATGGCGGCGAAGAGGGCGAAGCGAGGCGTGCGCAGGATGCACCAGGCCAGGACGGGGAGACAGAGCGCGCCCTGCAGGTCGAGCCGGTGGGTGAAGGGCGGCAGGAGGGTGAGGCCCAGGGCCGCGTAGAGCGTGCAGCCGCCCAGGACGACCAGGGCCGCGCGGCGGCCGTGGCGGCGGAAGACCGGCAGCCGGTCGGCGGTCAGGCCGAACCAGTACACGAGGCCGTGACCGGGCGGCACGTAGAGGGGGATGTTGCCGAGACGATACCGGTAGACGCCCCAGACCTGCGACCCCAGCACCTCGAACCCGGTCGCGACCAGCACGCACAGCCAGACCTGACGGCGCTGCGCGGCCGGCAACCGGCGTGTCACCAGCCAGAGCACGAGGAAGGTGAGGAGCCCGAGGCCCCGCTGCAGCCAGATGCCGCCCGGGTGGGCGTCCAGGCTCAGGACCAGGGGCGTGTAGGCGAGGAGGAAGAGGTGGGTCCGGTAGGGCTGGATCAGGTCCGCGGCCCATCGCAGGCGCGGGCGGAGGCGGGCAGCCAGGGAAGGATCGTGCCGGGCCCTCACCCCGGAGCCCGGGTCCTGGGTCGGGTCGACCGTGCCCTCGGGTGTGGTCCCGTGATCGCGCGGGGGTCCGGCCCCACCCGGCGCTCGCATCCGGACGGGTCGATCCCGTCCGCTCACTCGGGGTCCGCCGGCGGCTCCTCCTCCGGCTCGGGGACGGCGGCGGGGCCCGGCTTCGGCTCGGCCTGCTTCGGGGGCGGCAGGGGGATGGCCTCGCCCTCCAGGATCGGCCCCCGCGGCGGCACCGGCCCGGGCGGCGCGCCCCGGGGCTCGGGACGGCGCGGTCCGCTGGGCCCCCAGGGGGCCGGCCCGGCGCCCTCGGGGGGCCGGCGCGGAGGGAGCGGGGCTCCCGGGGTCCAGCCGGGAGGGGGACCGCCCGGGCGGGCCGGCTGCCACCCGCGCGGCGGGGACAGGGGACCGGCCGGGGGCCGCACGCCGGGGGGCGCGGGCTGGCCCGGGAGCTGACGGCCCCGGGTCGGAGCGGCCGGGGGCGGGACCTGACCCGGGGCGCCGGGGCTCCACGGCCCCGGCCCGCCCCGGGCGTCCCCGGGTCGGCCGGCGCCGGGAGGCGGGATGGGCCCGCCCGGGCGTCCCTGCGGCCACCCTGCCTGCGGTCCCGTTCCCAGCGGCCGCCCGTAGCCGCGCGACAAGGGCGTCACCCGAGGCCCGGCCCCCCGCCGCGAACGGACCACCCAGACCACGGCCGCGATCAGGGCGGCCACCAGCAGCAAGACGATGCCCAGGCCGAGCGGCGAGGAAAGGAACCCGGCGAGGATGCCGGGGCGGCCGCGCGTCACCGGCACCACGGTGGGGCTGGCGGTCACCTCTGGGGTGGGGGTCCCGGTCGGGGTGGGCGTGGAGGAGGGCAGCGGGGCCTGCACCAGCAGCTGGGCGCAGCGCGGCTGGGGTTGCTGCTGGACGCAGACGATGTGCGAGCCCTGGGCGGCGCCGTCGGGGATGGTGACCGACTGGGTGAAGTTGCCCTGCTGGTCGGCCACGGTGGCGCCGAGCTGGTGATCCGACGTGTCCAGGAAGAGCACGATGGGCTCCCCCGGCTCGAACTGGCTGCCGGTGACCGTGAGCTGGCTCCCGGCCGGGGTGGCGGCGACGCTCAGGCCCACGATCCCGTGCGGTGGGGTGGGGGTCTCGATCGGGGTCGGAACCGGGGTCGAGGGGGTGGGGATGGAGGTCGGTGAAGGGGTGGGCTCGGGGGTGGGCCCGGTGTCGGCGAGCGTGACCGCCCAGACCAGGACCGCCACCGGCACCGCGAGCAGCCGCCTCATACGGGCGGCCAGGGTACCGACCAGGCGGAGGTCGGGTGCGGCATCCGCCACGCCGGGCTCAGGATGGTCTCCACTCGCTGCCGCAGCATATCCAATTCGTCCCCCTCGATCAGGTCGGAGAGCGCGTGGGCCAGCTCCCCGCCCTCGAGCGAGCCGGCGGCCCGCTCCAGGTCGGGACGGAGCCGCCGGGGCAGGCGCCGTCCGGCGAAGTCCCAGATCACCGTGCGCAGCTTGGGCTCGACGTGGAAGGTCAGGCCGTGGTCGATGATCCAGACCCGGCCTCGGCCGTCGGTGAGGCAGTGCCCGGCCTTGCGGTCGGCGTTGTTGGTCAGGACGTCGAAGACGGCGATCTCCATCCACACCGGGTCCCGGCGATGATCGGGGCCCAGGCGGTGCAGCTCCGGTCGGGCGTCGACGAACAGCTGGAGTGCCCCCACGCCGTGGGGCGCCTGCTCCCGGACCACGGTGGGGGGCACGCGCGGCCAGCCCAGGTGCTTGGCCAGGAGGTAGGCCGCGACCTCCCGGCGGTAGAGGGTGCCGGCGGGGAAGTCCCAGAGCGGTGACTCCCCCCGCGCCGGCTTGTAGACGGCCAGGAGGCGCTCCGGCGGCCCGCAGCCCCCGCTCAGCTCCACCAGGAAGGTGTAGTTGGAGGAGCGGCGGAACAGCCCTTTCAGCTCGACGGTCGGTAGGCGCCGGAGCGCCGCCTCGATGGCTGCCGGGTCAAAGGATGGGGCGGGATCCATTGGCGGCCGGACAGGGGTGCCCGCCGGGATCGATGGGCAGACCGCAGTAGGGGCAGGTGGGGCGGCCGGCGGCCAGGACGCGCTCGGCCTGGCGGGTGAAGGCGGCCACCTGCTCCGGAGTGACCCAGAAGCGGGCCGTGGCGAGCTGGCCCGGATCCTGGTCCTCGGACTCGGGCGCCTGCCGGGCGACGATGACGAACTGGCGTTTGCTCTCGTGGTACCCGAGCCCGAGCTCGCCGATGGTCCACTCCGGCTCGCCCGGCTCGGCCGGCGGGGGCGTCTCGCCCTCGGCGGGCTGCAGGCCCTGCGCCTCCAGGAGCTGCCGCATCCGGATCACGAGGCCCTGCACGTGGAACTTCTCGCAGTAGAGGACGAAGCTCTCGCCGCCGCGGCTGGCGCGGAGGAAGAACTGGCGGTGGCCGGGGGGGCCGATGGTGCCGACGCCCATGCGATCGACCGGGTCGAGGTCTATGCTTCGCGCCACGGTTCAGAGGGTACCTCGCCCTCCCTCGGCTCCCCACGGCGATCGGGTTTCGTCGCCTCCAGGGTTGGGAAAGCTAGCGGGGTACGGAGATCGAGAACGCGTTATCACTACCATCACTGCGGAGGAACACATGCCAAGAACGGTTGGAATCGACCTCGGCACCACCAACTCCGTGATCGCGGTCATGGAGGGGGGTGAGCCCGTGGTCATCCCCAACTCGGAGGGGTCGCGCACCACGCCCTCCGTGGTCGCCTTCACCAAGTCGGGTGAGCGGCTGGTGGGGCAGCTGGCGCGCCGGCAGGCCGCGGTCAACCCGGAGAACACGATCTACTCGATCAAGCGCTTCATGGGCCGCCGTTTCGGCGAGGTGGAGTCGGAGCGCAAGATCGTCCCCTACAAGGTGAAGCCCGGGCGCGAGGACCGGGCGGTGGTCGAGATCCCCAACGCGAGCAAGGAGTTCACGCCCGAAGAGATCTCGGCCATGATCCTCCAGAAGCTGAAGGCCGACGCCGAGGCCTACCTGGGGGAGAAGGTGACCGACGCCGTGATCACGGTCCCGGCCTACTTCAACGACTCCCAGCGCCAGGCGACGAAGAACGCGGGCCAGATCGCGGGGCTGAACGTGCTCCGGATCATCAACGAGCCCACGGCGGCCTCGCTGGCCTACGGGCTGGACAAGAAGGCCAACGAGACCATCCTGGTCTTCGACCTGGGCGGCGGGACCTTCGACGTCTCCATCCTGGACGTGGGCGACGGGGTCTTCGAGGTCAAGGCCACCAACGGCGACACCCACCTGGGCGGCGACGACTACGACCGCCGGATCGTCGACTGGCTGGCCGACGAGTTCAAGAAGGAGCACGGCATCGACCTCAAGGCGGACCGGCAGGCGCTGCAGCGGCTGACCGAGGCGGCCGAGCGGGCCAAGATCGAGCTCTCCTCGCGGCTCGAGACCACGATCAACCTGCCCTTCATCACCGCCGATCAGACCGGCCCCAAGCACCTGGAGACCACCCTCACCCGGGCCAAGTTCGAGGCCCTGACCGCGGATCTGACCGAGCGGCTCCGGGGCCCGTTCATGGCCGCGCTCAGGGACGCCGGGCTCACCCCGCAGCAGATCAACGAGGTGGTGCTGGTGGGCGGCGCCACCCGCATGCCGGTGGTCCAGCAGCTGGTCAAGGAGCTGACCGGGGGCAAGGACCCGCACAAGGGGGTCAACCCGGACGAGGTGGTGGCGGTCGGGGCCGCCATCCAGGCCGGGGTGCTCAAGGGCGAGGTCAAGGACGTCCTGCTCCTGGACGTGACCCCGCTCTCGCTGGGTATCGAGACCCTGGGCGGGGTCTTCACCAAGCTGATCGAGCGCAACACCACCATCCCCACCTCGCGCTCGCAGATCTTCAGCACCGCCGCCGACAACCAGACCTCGGTCGAGGTCCACGTGCTGCAGGGTGAGCGTGAGTTCGCCCGGGACAACCGCACCCTCGGCCGGTTCCACCTCGACGGCATCCCGCCGGCCCCGCGCGGCGTGCCCCAGATCGAGGTCACCTTCGACATCGACGCCAACGGCATCCTCAACGTCAAGGCCAAGGACCTGGGCACCGGCCGCGAGCAGTCGGTCACCATCACTGCCTCCTCGACCCTGAGCAAGGACGAGGTCGAGCGGCTGGTGAAAGAGGCCGAGCAGCACGCGGCGGAGGACCGCGCCCGCCGGGAGGAGGTGGAGATCCGCAACCAGGCCGACCAGATGATCTACCAGGCCGAGAAGGTGCTCAAGGAGCACGGCGACCGCATCCCCGCCGACGTTCGCAGCGAGGTCGAGACCAAGCTCGAGACGCTCCGAAGCGCCACCAAGGGCGGCGACACGGGCACCCTTCGCCAGGCCATGGATGACTTCAACCTGGCGCTCCAGAAGGTTGGCCAGCACATCTACCAGCAGGCGGGCACGGGCAGCGGCCCGACCGGACCGCAGTCGTCCTCCGGCGAGCGACCGGCCCAGGACGACGTCGTCGACGCCGACTACCGGGAGGTGAACTGATGGGGCGGGGGAGCGCCACCTCCCCCGTCCGTACCCTCCGGTGCCGGGGGCGCGCCCCGGCGACGATACAATGGGCCCGCGGCCCGGGCCGACGTAGCTCAGCCGGCAGAGCAGCCGCCTCGTAAGCGGCAGGTCGTGGGTTCGAGTCCCACCGTCGGCTCCACCCGGCGGCCCCGCCCGCGGGGCCGTGCCGGACGCGGCCTCCCGCCTGTGAGGGGCGGCTATCCGAGGGCAGCCGACGCCCGGGGCTCGGGTCGGGGGAGCCCGAAGAGCCGCATGGCGTTGCCGCCCAGGATGTCGCGTTTGGCCTGCTCGGAGAGGAAGGGCAGATCCCAGATCATGGTGGGCAGGTCGAAGTCCTGGTGGGGGTAATCGCTGGAGTAGAGCAGTCGAGAGGGGCCGCCCATCATCTCCAGCATGGCGCGCAGGTGCTCGGGGTCGTCCAGGGGCTCGAAGGGCTGGGTGGTGAAGAACATCTCCCGGATGTAGGCGCTGGGCAGGCGGCGGAGCAGCGGCGCCTCGGAGGAGCGCTGCCGGTACTCGTTGTCCAGCCTGGCGATGAGGAAGGGCACCCAGGCCTGGCCCGCCTCCATGAAGATGAAGCGGATGTTCGGGAAGCGCTCCGGCAGGCCGTTCACGACCAGGTTGGTCAGCTGCAGCATGGCGTAGAAGGGGAAGCCCAGGGCGTGGGCGGAGAGGAACCGGTTCAGCTGCTCGAAGGGGCGGTCGGACCAGTTGGGGCCGGAGTGGAAGGCGAGGGGGAGCGAACGCTCGTCGAGGGCCGCGAAGACCTTGACGAAGCGGTTCTCGTGGATGGGCTGGTAACGGACCGCGGTGATCATGAACCCGAGCACGCCGGGGGCCTCAGCGAACTCCCGGATGAAGCCCAGGCTGGCGTCCGGGTCGGAAAGGGGGAGGTAGGCCAGGGTTCGGATCCGGGGGCTGGCGACCAGGACCTCCCGCACCAGCCAGCGGTTGTAGGCGCGGGCCAGCTCCACCTCGACCTCGGGCTGGGGATGGACGCCCAGGGTCAGCATCGGAGTGGGGAAGAGGATCGAGTAGTCGATCGCCATCTGGTCCATGGAGTGCAGCAGGCCCGCGGCCAGGGGATGGATCCCGGTCCGGTCGCCGGTGGGCAGGTGCATGTCCAGGTCGGTCTTGATGCGGCCGGACACGGTACGGTCGCCGAGGTTGCCGGGGAGGAGGGCGTGCATGGTCATGCCCAGCGAGGAGCGCTCGAACGACCGCCGGACGTTGGGGTTGTCGATGTAGCGCACGATCTCGGGCAGGGCCGTGGTCTCGTACAGATGGCAGTCACAGTCGACCACCGGCACCTGATCCAGCCCCCGCCGCTCCGCCTCCCGCCGGGCATTGGCGAGGAAGTTGAAGCTGCGGTCCCGGATCACCCGCGCCTGGAGGGCGCCGTCGTCGTCGTTCACCCCGACCTCCCGCTCTGGATCACACGTCGAACAGCGAGGCCAGCTCGAAGCTGGTCACCTCCGCCGCCTTCAGCATCTCCGCCGTCGTCACCGCCACCTCCTCGGCGGTCAGGGCCCCCGGCTCGAAGGGAGGTGGGGCGCCCGGTCGCCAGCCCTGCCGGTAGGCGCGCACCAGGGCCGCGAAGAGCCGGCGCCGCTCGGCCTCGGCCAGTGACCCCACCAGCGACTCGGCCGTCTGGCCGCTCCCGAACGGTTCAGACCCGGACGTAGACCTGGCCCTCCCGAACGGCGACCTCGAAACGCCGGAGCCGGAAGCGCGGGTCGGCGACGCAGGCCCCGGTGACCAGGTCGTACTCCCAGCCGTGCCAGGGGCAGACGATGCGCACCTGGTCGTCGGCGAACCGCTCACCGGCCACCGTCCGGTCCGGGTTCAGGACCGCCTCGTAGCGGCCCACGATCTCGCCCGTGCAGACCGGTCCCCCCTGGTGCCGGCAGCGGTTCTCGTAGGCACGCAGCTCCCCGCCGACCCGGAAGACGCCCACCTCCACCTCGCCCGCCACCGCCAGCACACCCCCGCCCTCTGGGATCTCGGCCAGGGGCCCGATCCGGTACTCGGAGGGCACGGCTAGACGGCGACGTGGGAGGCGAGCGCCTCGAAGCGGTGCTCTCGCATCTCCCCATCCAGGCCCCAGCGGCGGGCGAAGCCCAAGGCCTCGTCGTAGGCCTCCTCCGGGTAGGGCTCGAAGATCAACAGCTCGCCCCGTCCGAAACGCGACCAGTCGTGGTCGCCGGCCAGGTCGGGCGGCAGGTTGCGCTCCCAGAGGTGCAGGTACCGCTCTGGCGTGGCCCGCAGGGCGAGGTCGGCCCGCCGCAGGGCTCGGAAGTAGGGGCCGAGCGCCTCCGGTCCCAGGCTGGGGGCGACCCAGAAGAGGGTGCGGAACTCGCCCGCGGCCAGCTTGCGCAGGCCCCGCTCCTCCGCGATCGGGATCTCCGGGTCGAGCAGGTTGGCGACCTCGACCTCTCCCCCCAGCAGGGCCTGGAGGCGGCGGCCGGGGCCGCCGACGTTGGTCACCCGGATGCGGTCCCGGGGCAACACCGTCTCCAGCGTGCGCAGAGCGGTGAAGTGGCTGCCGGCCATCAGCCCCACCCCGACCGGGACGTCGGCCAGGTCCGCCACGCGCTCCAAGCGGGATCCGGGGGCGGCGAAGAAGGCGTGCCGGGCGACGCCGTAGAGGTCGGGCACGAACCGTCCCATGCCCGCCCCCGCGTTGCAGATCGAGCCCCACTCGCAGGCCGAGTTCGCCACCTCCCGGGACTCCAGGAAGGGGCGATCCTGAGGCCGTTGGAGGTAGGGCGACTCGCGATGGCTGCTGACCGCGTGCATGACCTCGGTGAGCAGCTCCGGCTCGAGGCCCTCCGCCTCGTAGAAGCCCTCCTCCAGGGCGATCCATTCGTGCAGCCGCATGAAGTGCGGCACCACCTGGACGCGCATCCTCACCACCTCCAGGGCGGGACGATACCACGCCCCCCTGGGCCTGGACCCGCGGTCGCCGGCGGCGCACCGGGATGCCGGACCGGGGCCGATCGGGCTCGGATACGATGCCCACGATGGACGAGCCCAGGGTGGAGCCGCTGGCGGAGCACGAGCTGCACCTCATCCGCCCGCTGCTGGTGGACCTCCACCTGCACGAGCAACGGCACTACGCGGACCATCCCCAGCTCAGCCGCGAGCAGTACGAGCACGTGCTCTCGGAGATCCCGGCCGGCTTCCGGGGCGAGAACGTGATCTTCGCCGCCCGCGACCGCTCCGGTGCCCTGCTCGGGTTCTGCTGGGTGGTGCTGTTCGACCCCGGGACGGGGCTGGAGGGAGAGATCGCCGAGCTCTACGTGCGAGAGGACCACCGCGGGCGCGGGGTGGGGGAATCCCTGGTGCGGAGGGCCGTCCGGCTCTTCGAGGAACGCGGGGTGACCCTCGGCTACGTGTGGACCCGTCCCGACAACCGGGCGGCCACGCGCCTCTACCGCGGGGCGGGCTTCCGCCCCACCTCCCAGCTGGTCCTGACCTGGTACCCGGGGTAGCCGTTCACCACCGGGCTGGTGTCGGCCGCGCACCTACAATGGGCCCGTGATCGAGCCCGAAGGGCCCGAGTCACCCCGGCGGGCGCGGTCGGGCGGGGCCGGCTGGGGCACCCCGGGCGTGTTCATCGCTTCCCTGCTCGCGGCCGCGATCGCCGGTGGCGCGGTGGCGACCGGGGTGACGCTGGGCATCCTGCACCTACAGTCGCGCTCAAGCCCGCCGCCGGTGCTGGTGGGCGGTGCCGGGGCGGGCGATGCCTCGGCCGTGGCCGGCGTGGCCGAGCGGGCGGCCCCGGCCACGGTGTCGGTGGTCACCGACGAGCGGACCCTGGGCCACGGCTCCGGCTTCCTGGTGACCGGGGACGGGTACGTGGTGACGACGGTGGGGGTGGTGGCCAACTCACGCACCCTCGAGGTGCTGACCTCCACCCCCGGCGGCCTGCAGCGCTACGAGGCCCGCCTGGTCGACTACGACTGCCAGACCGGCCTGGCCGTGCTGAAGGTCGACCACGTCTCCAACCTGGCCACGCTGACCCTGGGCGACTCGACCGGCCTTCGGCTCGGCCAGAGCGTGATCGTGACCGGCGGCCCGCTGAGCGCGCAGGGGGCGGTGAGCCGGGGGCTGATCAGCGCCCTGGAACGGACCGTGACCGTGGACGACGGCCGCGGCGGCACGCTCCAGATCGGCGATGCCTTCCAGCTCGACGCGCCCCTCCAGCCCGACGCGGCCGGGGCACCGGTGGTCGATCTCGGCGGCCAGGTGGTGGGGGTCGTGGTCTCGGCGGAGGGCACCCCCACCTCAGTGGCGTACGCGCTCGGGGCAAGCGACGTCCAGCAGGAGCTACAGCAGATCCTCCAGAGCGGCCAGCTGGCCGTCCCCACCCTGGGGGCGAGCACGGTGGAGGTCACGGCCGATCAGGTGGCGCTGCACGGGGGGGTCCTCGGGGCCAGGGTGACGACCGTGGACGCCGGGGGACCCGCCGCCGGCGCCGGGCTCCAGGTGGGCGACGTCATCACCCAGGTCGACGCCCAGCGGGTGGACGACGCGCATCCCCTGCCGCAGCTGCTGCGGACGCGCTTCCAGCCGGGCCAGAGGGTCACGATCACCTACCAGCGGAACGGTGCCGCGAGCCAGGTTCAGCTCACGCTCGGCGGAGCGCACCCGACGTGTCCCTGAGGCCGCGCACCCCGGTCCGGCAGCCGGCGACGAGGTAGCGAGGAGACGAAGACGTGGACGTGACATGGCTCGGACACAGCTGCTTTCGGCTTCGCGGTCGCGGGGCGGCGGTGGTCACCGATCCCTACCCGCCGACCCTGGGCCCCCGGCTCCGACTGGAGGCCGACCTGGTGACCGTGAGCCACCACCACCCGAGCCACGACCATCTCCCGGCGGTGAAGGAGGCCCTGGTCATCGACACGCCGGGCGAGTTCGAGCACGCCGGCGTGGTGGTGCGGGGTCTGCCCAGCTTCCACGACCGCCACCACGGCGCCGATCACGGCCGGAACACGATCTACGTGCTTGAGATCGACGACGTGGCCGTCTGCCACCTGGGGGATCTCGGTCATCCTCTGGACGACGAGACAGTCGACGAGATCGGTAAGGTGGACGTGCTGCTGGTGCCGGCGGGGGGATCGTGCGTGCTGGATGGCGCCCGGGCGGCCGAGGTGGTGCGGCAGGTGGCACCGCGGTTCGTCGTGCCCATGCACTACGACCATCCCCTGATCAAGCGCGAGCTCGGTCCGGTCCGGCGCTTCCTGGAGGAGATGGGCGTGGGGGAGATCGAGCCCCAACCCAGGCTGAGCCTCCAGCCCAGCCAGGCCGAGGCCGAGACCAGGGTGGTGCTGCTGGAGCCGCGGGCGTAGACGGAGTGTCGGCGGCCACCGGGGCCCGGCCGCGGCCCCGGTACAATCGGAGAACCGCAGGAGGTCCGGGTTGCCCTATTTCGTGTTCGTGACCGGCGGTGTCGCGTCCTCCCTCGGCAAGGGAATCACCACGGCTTCGATCGGCGCCATCCTGAAGAGTCGGGGGCTCTCCGTCTATCTCCAGAAGCTGGACCCCTACCTCAACGTCGATCCCGGCACCATGAGCCCCTACCAGCACGGGGAGGTCTTCGTCACCGACGACGGTGCGGAGACCGACCTCGACCTCGGCCACTACGAGCGGTTCGTGGACGAGAACCTCTCCGCCGCCTCCAACGTGACCACCGGCAAGGTCTACTCCGAGGTCATCGCCAAGGAGCGTCGCGGGGACTACCTGGGGGCCACGGTGCAGGTCATCCCCCACGTGACCAACGAGATCAAGGAGCGCATCCTCCGTGCCCAGCGGGAGTCGCAGGCCGAGGTCGTGGTCTGCGAGGTGGGGGGGACGGTGGGGGACATCGAGAGCCAGCCCTTCCTGGAGTCGATCCGCCAGCTGAAGAACGACCTGGGCCGCTCCCGGGTCTTCTACGTGCACGTCTCCCTGGTGCCGCTGATCCGGGGGGAAGAGATGAAGACCAAGCCCACCCAGCACTCGGTCCAGGCCCTGCGGGCCATCGGCATCCAGCCGGACGCCATCGTGGCCCGCTCCGAGCGGCCCATCGGCCAGGACATCAAGGAGAAGATCGCGCTCTTCTGCGACGTCCCCCGCGAGGGCGTGATCAGCGTTCCCGACGTGGACTCCATCTACCAGGTACCGCTCATGCTCGAGGAGGCGGGGTTGGGCCGGCTCATCTGCCGTCACTTCGGCATCGCCGAGCGCTCACCGGACCTGGAGCCGTGGCAGCAGCTGCTGGAACGCATCCGCCGGCCCCGGGGCACGGTGCCCGTGGCCCTGGTCGGCAAGTACGTCCAGCTGCCCGACGCCTACCTGTCGGTCACCGAGTCGCTGCGACACGCCGGCTTCTTCCACGACGTGGCCATCGACCTCCGCTGGGTCTCCTCGGAGCGGCTCGACCAGGGCGACATCTCACCTTTGCGCGGCGTCGCCGGCATCGTGGTGCCGGGGGGGTTCGGGCACCGCGGGATCGAGGGCAAGATCGTGGCCTCGCGCTACGCGCGGCACAACCGCATCCCCTACCTGGGGTTGTGCCTGGGGCTCCAGTGCGCCGTGATCGACCTCGCCCGGGAGGCGCTGGACGCGCCCGACGCCAACTCGACCGAGTTCGCTGCCTTCACCTCGACGCCGGTCATCGACCTGATGCCCGAGCAGCGCGACGTGGCCGGGCTGGGAGGGACCATGCGGCTGGGGCTCTACCCCTGCAAGCTGGTGCCCGGCACCCGGGCCCATCGCGCCTACGGCGAGGAGATCGTGTACGAGCGCCATCGCCACCGCTTCGAGTTCAACAACGAGTACCGGGAGGCGCTGCAGCAGGCGGGCCTGGTCTTCAGCGGGCTGTCGCCGAACGGCCGGCTGGTCGAGATCGTGGAGCTGGCGGGGCATCCCTGGTTCGTGGCCAGCCAGTTCCATCCCGAGTTCCGAAGCCGGCCCCAGCGGCCCCATCCCCTCTTCCGGGACTTCGTCCGAGCCGCGATCGAGGCCAGCGGCATCGACCAGATGGAGCTGAGTCCTCCGGAGCTCCCGGCAGAGATCACGTAGCGGCCATGGAGGGCCAGGGGCTGGGATCGATCGAGACGCGGGCCGGCGTGCCCGTGAGCCTGGTGTCCGTGACCGAGTCCGCGGCCCTGGCCTGCGGGCGCACCATCGGTCGGGGCGACGTGGAGCGGGCCCGGGAGACGGCGGCCTCGGCCATGCTCCACGCGCTCGAGCTGGCGGGCGTCTGCGGCCGCGTCGTGCTCGGGCCCCGGGGCGATTCCATCCTCTCGCCCGGGACCACGGTGGGGCGGGCCGGAGACCCGTGCCTCGACCTGGGGGTCTACCCGGTCGAGGGCGCCACCCTGGTGGCCCGCGGAGCCCCGGGTGCGATCTCGGTGCTGGTGGCCACCGAGCCCGGCGCCTTCCCCGTCCTCCCGGCCGTGTCGTACGCGGAGAAGCTGGTGGCCGGCCCCGCGGCCCGGGGAGGCCTCGACCTGGACGATCCCCTGGCGGACAACCTGCGCCGGATCGCCTTCGCCCGCGACGTGCGGGTGGCGGACCTGGTGGTGGCCATCCTGGACCGTCCCCGCCATCGCGACCTGATCGGCGAGGTGCGGGCGGCGGGGGCGAGGATCCTGCTGCTGGAGGAGGGGGAGATCGCCGGGGCCCTGCTCGCAGCGGCGACCGGGACCGGGGTCGACGCCATGGTCGGGATCGGTGGGCTGGACGAGACCATCATCGCCGCCTGCGCCGTGCGCTGCCTGGACGGTGAGATCCAGGCCCGCCTCTGGCCGCGGAACGACGAGGAACGCCTCCTGGCCGGCGACGAGCTGGGACGCGTCTACGGGGTGTCGGAGCTGGCCCCGGAGACGCTGGAGGTGGCCGTGACCGGCGTCAGCGGAGGGCCGCTGCTGCGCGGGGTGGAGTTCGGCAGCCAGGGGGCGGAGACCGAGTCCCTCGACATGTCGACGCGCTTTCGGCGGACCGTGCGCCGGATCAAGACCTGGCACCTGCCCTGAGCCGGGCCGGGTCGCCGGCCACCGGCGCCCCTCGGGACCTGCGCCGACCGGTGCCGGGCGCGGGCGCGCTCGGCCGGTGCCGAAGGGCCGCCGGGCAGCGGTTGTAAGGATTTCGTACCGGCGCCGCCGTCGGCCGCGACCGCACCCACATCGGTTGGTTGCACCGATGGTGATGTGGGTATGCTCAACTCACATGAGCTGGGCGCCACCACCGTACCCGCCTCCTGGTCCGCCACAGGTCCCTCCCGAGCAGCCACCTCCGGCCGGCTACGACCCCTGGCAGCGGTCGTACGACCCGTACCGGCCGCCGCGCCCGGTGTCCCCTCGCCGGCGAGGGGGTGTGCTGGGGGCGCTGCTGGCCGTCCTGGCCGCCGTCGCCGCCTACGGGAAGTACGCGCTCCTCT
>DASRBU010000539.1:0-7189 GCA_035653475.1 Candidatus Dormiibacterota bacterium
GGGTGGCCAGCTCCCGGAGGTCGACCCCGTCCAGGCGGACGCTGCCCGCGGTGGGGTCGTAGAAGCGGGCCACCAGCCGGGCGATGGTGGTCTTGCCGGCCCCGGTCCTGCCCACCAGGGCCACCGTCTGGCCGGCGGGGATGGAGAAGCTGAGGTCGTGCAGGACCGGCCGCTCCCGGTAGGCGAAGGTGACGTGGTCGAACGCGATCGCGCCCTCGGCCCGGGGCAGGGGGCGCGGTCGGGCCGGCTCGGGGACCGTGGAGCGCTCCTCGAGCACGCCCGACAGCTTCTCCATGGCCGCGGCCGCGGCCTGGAAGAGGTTGGAGAACTGGGCCAGATCCTGCATGGGCTCGAAGAGCTGGCGGACGTAGAGGACGAAGGCGGTGAGCACGCCCAGGGTGAGCGCGTCCCGGGTGATCAGCGCGCCCCCCTCGACCAGGACCGCGATCGCCGCCAGCCGACCGATGAACGAGATCCCGGGTCCGTAGGCCGAGGAGAGGCGGACCGAGCCGGCGTTGGCGTCCCGGTAGCGGCCGTTCAGCTCCTGGAAGATGGCCTGGTTGCGCGGCTCCCGGCCGTAGGCCTGGACGGCGCGGATGCCGCCCAGCGACTCGGTGTAGTGCACGATCACCAGCGCGATCGCCTGGCGCACGGCCCGGTAGGCGCGGGTCGAGCCGAGCTGGAACCAGCGGGTGAGGATCAGGATCACGGGCAGGGAGAGCAGCGTCACCGCCCCCAGCCGGAGGTCGAGGACGAGCAGGATCACGGCCGTGGCCAGGACCGAGAGCGACGCGGTCAGCAACGACGACAGCCCGGTGGCGAGCAGGTCGGTCAAGGTGTCGATGTCGTTGGTGAGGCGGGAGATGATCCGTCCCGAGGTGTAGCGCTCGTAGAAGGCCAGCGACAGCTCCTGCACGTGGACGTAGACGCGCGTGCGCAGGTCGTAGAGCACGTCCTGCCCCACCCTCCCGGAGAGGGTGAGGAAGCCCCAGTTGCCGACGGCGGCGAGCCCGGCGGCGAGCGCGATCAGGCCCGCGTACCAGTCCAGCCGGGCCGGCTGGTGGGCTCTGATCCCGAGGTCGACGGCGCCTCCGACCAGGTCGGGCACGGCCAGCAGGGCGGCGGTGCGGAGCAGGATCAGGCCCAGGGCCGCGGCCAGCCGGGACCGGTGCGGCGCCAGGAGCGAGGCCAGGAGTCGGCGGGAGCGACGGCGCAGGAGGGCGCCGACCGTCCCCGTCGCCTCGTCGGCGTCCTCCCCGCCCAGGCCCCGCCAGGCGTCCGGCGAGGAAGGGCGCGCCTTGCCCTCGGGCACGGCCTCAGCCCGCCTCCCGGTGGGACCAGGGCCGCGGCCCCGGCCGCCGGGACGGCCCCTCGTCCGCTTCGGCGAGCAGGGCGCGGTAGCGGGCCGAGGAGCGGAGCAGCTCGGCGTGACCGCCCAGGGCCACGATCCGGCCCCGGTCGAGCAGGGCCACCCGGTCGGCCAGCGCCACCGTCGAGGGCCGGTGGGCCACGATCAGGGCGCTGACCCCGCCCAGCACGCCCGCCAGCGCCTCCTCGATCTCCCGCTCGGTGTGCACGTCCACCGCCGAGAGCGGGTCGTCCAGCACCAGGACCCGGGGGTCGCCCAGCACCGCCCGAGCCAGGGCCAGGCGCTGGCGCTGGCCGCCGGAGAGCGAGTGGCCCTGTTCCCCGATCCGGGTCTCGAGGCCCCAGGGCAGGTCCCAGACGAAGTCGGCGCGGGCCATCTCCAGGGCCCGGCGGAGGTCGTGGTCCCCGATCCCGGGCCGGCCCATGACCAGGTTCTCGCGGATCGAGGCCGAGAAGAGGACCGGGTCCTCGAAGGCCACCCCGATCCGGGAGCGGAGCCAGCGCAGCCGGAGGTCGCGCACGTCCACCCCGTCCAGGGTGACCCGCCCCTCGCTGACGTCGTAGAGGCGCGGCACCAGGGCGAGCAGGGTGGACTTGCCGCTGCCGCTGGGGCCGACCAGGGCCAGGGTCTCCCCGGGCTCGAGGGTCAGGTCGAGCCCGCGCAGGACCCAGCCGCCGCCGGGGTAGCGGAAGCCGACCGACTCCAGGCGCACGCGGCCCCGGAGCCGGGGGAGGGAGCGGGCGGAGGGACGGTCCACGATCTCCGGACGGCGGTCCAGGACCTCGGCCAGCCGGCCGGCGGCGGTGCTCGCCTCCTCGTACATGGCCAGCACCCAGCCCAGGGCGTCCAGGGGCCAGACCAGCATGAAGAGGTAGGTCATGAAGGCCACCAGGCTGCCGATGGTGAGCTGGCCACGGGCCACCGCCAGCCCGCGCAGCAGCAGCACCAGGCAGAGGTCCAGGTTGAGGATCAGGGTGAAGGCCGACCAGGTGCGCGAACGCAGGCCCACCGCCTCCAGGTTGGTCCGGCGCAGCCGCGCGGCCTCGGCGGTGAAGCGCTCGCGCATGAGCCGGTCGCGCCCGAAGGCCTTGACGATCCGGACCCCGGTGGCCATCTCCTCGACCACGGTGGCGAGGTCGCCCTGCTGGTCCTGGACGCGGCGGGCGAGGCGGGCGTAGCGGCGGAAGAAGCCGCGGCTGATGAAGGCCACCGGCACCACCACAGCGGCGCTGACCAGCGCCAGCCCCCAGTCCAGCCGGAGCAGCATGGCCAGCACCGCCACCCATTGCAGGCTGAAGTAGGCGGCGAAGACCAGGCCGGTGCCGACGAAGCGGCGGACGGTCTGGACGTCGGTCACGGCCCGGGAGAGGAGCTGGCCCGACTGCCAGCCGTCGTGGAAAGCGACCTGCAGGCTCTGCAGGTGGGCGTAGAAGTCGTTGCGCAGGTCGAACTCCATGCGCAGTGAGGCCAGGCTGGAAGCGTTGCGGCGGACGACGTTGGCCGCCAGCTCCAGCCCGGCCAGGCCGAGCAGGGCCAAGCCGTAGGGGAGGAGCAGGTCCGGCCGGCGCTCGGCGATGGGGCCGTCGACCACGGCCCGGATCACGAGCGGGATGGCGGTGGCGGCGGCCAGCGCCGCCAGCGAGGCCGGGAGGGTCAGGACCATCAGGCCGGCGTGCGGCCGCAGGTAGGGCAGGAAGCGCCGCAGGGCAGGGGAGAGCACGGTGGGGTGGGAACTCGCTCGACGGCTCGAGTCAGGGCCTACCAGTGTACCCTGCCCACCGGAGCGGGTGAGCCCGGTCCGGAGCCGGCTCCGCGTCGAGCCAGGGCGCCGTGGCGCCGGCGGCTGGGCCGTGGGGGCGACGGGGAAGGTCCCAGCGGTGCCGGCGGTCGGAGCGGCAAGGGACGGCAGGCTCGGGACGGATCGCGCGCCGAGTCCACCGCTGCCGCTTGTGCTCTCGGCGCTCGAGCGGTCGGGCCGCGCCCCGTCCTGCCGCTTCGCTTACCCCTCCCCCGGCCGTCGGCTGCTCCCGCGGGCGCCTGCGACCGACGCCGCAGCGGAGCGCCGCCTCGATCGCGTTGAGATCGAGGTTGAACCGCCGGTACGGGTCGCGCCGCCCGGTGTGGATCTCCGCTTCGAAGCGGCACCGGCCGTCGCTCGTCAGCATCTCGATCTTTTCCAGATGCTCGTCGACCATCGTGGAGAAGGACCGAGCGCCGTGCTCGGCGCGGTAGGTCAGGTCGAACCTGATCGACTCCCAGACGATCGGGTGAGGGTGAGGTCCGAACTCCGCCGGCACGGTCACCTCCACGTCCGTCAGATCCGTGTCGGCGAGCGCCACGGTGGAAAGCCGCCACGGAGCTGTCGGTCGTGTTCACGTACGGTCGCGTGAAGCAGGTCGCGCGCCGTCCTGAGGTTCTCCAGCTTCTCGGCGAAGAGCCGGCGGATGGCCAGGCGATGGGAGGTGCCCGGCCGGGCACGGTGGCGCAGCCCTCGATCGACGAGCGCGTTGGAGAGCGCCCCATCTCGCGCCAATCCCCAGCCGAATTCCTGCCAGGGCTCGGGAATCCCGTTGGCGCGGATCTGCTCGATGAGATCGCGGCCGGTGATGGCGTTCGACCCCATCTCGCCTCCTCCTACCGAACTCCGGGCCCGTCGATCCTCCAGACGATGCCGTGGGCGAGCCCGGGGACGGCTGATCGCAGGCCGTCGAGGTGCCGGGTCGGCTGTCGCTCTCGTCGTCGGCGACCGATGGACTCCCGGCCACGGTCGAGGACCCCGGGTAGCGAGCAGGAGCCACGGTCGTGCGGGGAGAAGCCACCCCTCGCTCGTGGCCGCTGGCCTGCGTCGCTCCGGAGACCTTCACCGCGATGAGCTTCCCCCTCCCCGCCGCCGGCTCCCCGGCCGGAACCCGACGGAACCGGTCAGATGTCCCGCCGACAACGGCGGCCGACGGGGGTGCGTTCGCGGCCCTGACGCGATGAGCAGGTCGAGGTTGACGACGGTTGCCAATGGTTGGTTTCGGGCGCGGCGGTAGGAGGGCCGATCGGCTGCCTCTCGCCTGCCGCCAGCGCGGCCGACCGCGGTGGCCGGGGGCACGGCCGTCGACGGTCCGGGAAGGGGCTGGGGGCGGTCTGCTCCTCCAGGCCGGATCGGCCCTCGCCTCCGGCCGCCGCGGTCCGGGGGCCGCCGGCGGTTGCCCGTGCCTCGGACGATCGAGAACAATGCGGGGATCGTGTCCAGCCTCCCCCCGGACGTGCTCGAACGCCCCGCCCGCCTGCTCGCCGGCCCCGGCGCGGGCAAGACCCAGGCCCTGGTCGACCTCTACGCGGAGCTGGTCGAGGGCGGCCGGGCCGGCCGGGAGCAGATCCTGGTCCTCACCTTCTCCACGGCGGCGGCGCGGGAGCTGCGGGAGCGGCTGGACGAGCGGCTCCACGACTCCTACGGGGAGTGCCACATCAGCACCTTCCACAGCTTTTGCGCCCGCCTGGTGCGCGAATGGGGGGACCCCGGCCTCCTGCTCATGAGCGCGTTCCAGGAGTGGGTGGCGATGCGGGCCACGCTCGAGGCCATGGACCGGGCCGAGCTCGAGGGCCTGGCCACGATCGCCGGGACCGACGGCTTCGCCCAGGACGCGCTCGCCTTCGTCGCCCTGCTCAAGCAGAACCTGGTCCACCCGGGCCACTTCGGGCTGCTGGCGGAGGCGGCGGGGACGGCCCGGCTGCGCGCCCTGGCCCGGGTCTTCTTCGCCTACCAGACGCGTCTGCAGGCGGCCGGTCTGCGCGACTTCCGGGACCTGGTGCGGGAGGCCATCGAGCTCCTGGAGGCCAGGCCGACGGTGCTGGAGCGGCTGCGGGCGGGGTTCCGCTACGTGCTGGTGGACGAGTTCCAGGACGTCGATCCCGCCCAGTTCCACCTGCTCCGCATGCTGGCGCCGCCGCCGGGGGGGCGGGAGCGGGGCCCGGTGCTGCTGGTGGCGGGGGACCCCGACCAGTCCATCTACGGCTTCCGGGGGGCAGTGCCCGGGCTGCTGGCCGAGGAGGTGGCCAGGGTCTACGCCGCGCGCACGCTGGAGCTGAAGGTCAGCCATCGCTGTCCCGAGCCGATACTGGAGGCCGCCCGGCGTCTGCTCGAGTCGACCCAGCCCGGCACCGTCGCCCGGACGCCGGCCGGCGTCCGGGACGGGGAAGGGGAGGTGATCCGCCTGGTCCGCGAGGCCACGGCCGTGGACGAGGCCTTCTTCGTGGCCCGGGAGATCCGCCGCCTGCTGATGGAGCGCCCGGAGCTGCGCCCCCGCGACTTCGCCATCCTGCTCCGCTCCACGGCCACCCTGGCCGCCCCCTTCGAGGAAGCGGCCCGGGCCATGGGGCTGCCCCACGAGGTGCGGGGGATGGCCACCATCGGCCGCAACGAGGTGGTTCGCTTCCTGCTCGCCTACCTCCGGGCGCTCCGCCGGCCGGAGGACCCCGAGTCCCTGGAGCGCCTGCTCGCCTCCGGGCTGAGCGGGGTCGACCGGCGCGCGGCCAGCCGGCTGCGACGCCACGCCGTCGAGCAGGGCCGCTCCCTGGTCAAGGTGGTGCGCCGGCTCCTGCGCTGGCTGCACGAGGTCGACCCCGCCCGCTATCCGCTGCCCGGGGAGGTGGCGGAGGTCGAGCTGCCGCTCGACGCCGAGGCGGGGGATCCCTCGCCGGCGGGGCGCGCCGCGCCGCCCATGGACTTCGTCCGCTACCTGACCTCGGAGCAGCTGGACGCGCTCCACCGGACGCTCGCCACCTTCTCCGCCCTGCGCCGGCGGGCGGAACGGCTCCCCCTCGACGTCCTCGCCTACGCCGTGGCCATGGAGACCGGGATCCTCGAGCGGGCCCTGGCCATGCCCCTCCCCGAGGAGGAGCGACGGGAGCTGCTGGGCCAGCTCCGGGCGGCCCTGGACGCCTTCCGGCAGCTGGCCCGGGTCTGGGAACGGCTGCACGGCTCCCCTCCTACCCTGGAGCAGGTGGGCTCCCGGCTGGAGGCCTGGATCGCGCGGGCGGTGGACGAGGCCGAGCCGGCCGCCGGGGAACGGGACGCGGTGCAGATCATGACCGTGCACCAGGCCAAGGGGCTGCAGTTCGAGGTCGTCTTCCTGAGCGGCTTCGCCCGGGGGCGGTTCCCGCTGGCCGGGCGGCCGCACCCGCTGCTGGACGAGACCGACCAGCGGTGGTTGCTCCAGACCCTGGACGGGTTCCGCCCCTCCTGGGCGTCGAGCCCGGGCGAGCACGTCGCCGAGGAGGCCAGACTGGCCTACGTGGCCATGACCAGGGCCAGGCGCCGCCTCTACGTCACCTACGCCGACCAGTACGACGGGCCGGCCGGCCCTTCCCCCTTCTGCGACCTCGCCCTGGGGGCGGCGCCGCGCAGCGAGCTGACCAGGGCCCCTGGCCGGCTGGAGCCCGACTCGGTGCTCACGCTGGGGGAGGTGGAGACGCTGCTGGTGGGGGCGAGGCTCGGGGACGAGGAGCGCCGTCGCCTGGCCGGGCTGGGCGTCGACCTGGACTTCGTGACCGACCCGGAGGCGGGGAGGGTCTTCGAACCGCACCGCCGGCCGCCGGAGCGGGTCGATCCTCCCCACTTCAGCGCCACCGCCATCAACGACTATCTGAAGTGCCCCCGCCTGTACTGGTACAACCACCATCCCGGCCTGATCACCCCGCCCCGAGGGGTGGAGCTGGAGCGGGGCACCTTCCTGCACCGGGTGCTGGAGGAGTTCCACCGCCGGGAGCCGGAGTGGCGCCACCTGGAGACCCCGCTGCAGCGCGAGTGGCTGGAGCGGGTGCTGCGCCCGC
>DASRBU010000540.1:0-4341 GCA_035653475.1 Candidatus Dormiibacterota bacterium
GAGGGCAACTGCATCGGCTCCAACTTCACCGACTACCTGCTGCCCACCGCCTGGGAGACGCCCAGGTTCGAGTGCCACGCCACCGTCACCCCCTCCCCCCACCACCCGCTGGGGGCCAAGGGGGTGGGCGAGTCGGCCACCGTCGGCTCCCCGGCGGCCTACGTCAACGCCGTCATCGACGCCCTCTGGCCCCACGGGATCACCAACCTCGACATGCCGGTGACCTCGGACAAGGTCTGGGCGGCGCTGCGCGCGAAGGGGGTGACGGAGTAGCGGCCACCACCCACCGTCGGGAGTCGGAGACGATGGAGGACGACCCGATCGAGCTGCTGGCGCGGTACACGAGGGCGGGAACGCCGTGCGTCCTCGCCACCGTGGTCCGCGCCCAGCAGCCGGCCTCGGCCCGGCCCGGCGACAAGGCGATCATCACCGCCGACGGCCGGCTCCGGGGCTGGATCGGCGGCAGCTGCGCCGAGCCCCTGGTGCGTCGGGAGTCGCTGCGCGCCCTGGCCGACGGCGAGCCCCGGCTGGTCCACATCGTCCCGGCCCGGGAGGCCGTGCCGGCGCGACAGCGGGGGGAGCTGACCTTCGCCACCACCTGCCCCGGCGGCGGAGCCCTGGACGTCTTCGTGGAGCCGCGGCTGCCCCGGCCGCTGCTGGTGGTGTTCGGCGACTCCCCGGCCGCCCGGACGCTGGTGCGCCTGGGCGCGCTGACCGGCTTCCGCAGCTGTGCCGTGCACCCCGGCGCTCGGGCCGAGGACTTCCCCGGAGCCGACGTGGTGCTGCCCGCCCTGGACCTGGGGGCGCTGGCCCCGGGGCCGGACACCTGGGTCGTGGTCGCGACCATGGGCCACTACGACGAGGAGGCCCTGCAGGCGGCCCTGGCCCATCCCCAGGTCTCGGTGGCCCTGGTGGCCAGCGCCAGGAGGGCCGAGGCGGTGCGCGCCGCGCTCCGGGAGCGGGGCCTGGACGAGACCTCACTGGCCCGGGTCCGGACCCCGGCCGGCCGACAGCGGGGCGGGAGCCAGGAGGAGATCGCCCTCCTCGCCCTGTCCGAGATCGTGGGCCTCAGGCACCGCCGCCAGCGGGAGCGGGGGGGCACCGGGGCCGACGACGGTGACCTGGCCGGGGCCGCCCTCGCCACCGACCCGGTGTGCGGCATGGCGGTGGACCTGCGCCGGCCCCACGAGCGCTCGACGGTGGGCGGGCGGGAGCACCACTTCTGCTCGGACGGCTGCCGGCTGCGCTTCGAGGCCGAGCCCGAGCGCTACCTCGGGAGCGGGAGGAGGGAGGCATGAGATCGGCCGGGATCGTGCTGGCGGCCGGGGCCTCGACCCGGATGGGGCGGCCGAAGCAGTTGCTGCCCATCGATGGACGCCCGCTGCTCCAGCTGGTGGTGGAGCGGGCCTGCGCCTCGCGCCTGGACGAGGTGCACGTGGTCCTGGGCGCCCGGGCGGAGGAGATCCGGGCCCGGGTCGAGATGGGCCGGGCCCGGGTGGTGGTGAACCCCGACCACGCCTCGGGGATGGCCTCCTCGCTGCGGGCGGGTCTGGCCGCCCTGGGGGCGGAGGTGGAGCGGGCGGTGGTGATCCTGGGCGACCAGCCCGGAGTGACGAGCGCGCAGATCGACCGGCTGCTCGAGCTGCACGAGCGCTCCGGTCTGCCGGCGGCGGCGCTGAGCTTCGAGGGCCTGCTCCACCCGCCGGTGGTGCTCGGGCGCGAACTCTGGCCCGACCTGGCCGCGCTGGAGGGCGACGTCGGCTGCCGAGCCCTGATCCGGGCCCGGCCCGAGCGGGTGGCGACGCTTCCCGTGGCCGGCGCCCGGCGGCACCCCGTGGACATCGACACGCCCCACGACTACGAGCACCTGACCGGCGGGGGCGAGAGCTAGCCGGAACAACCGGGCCGCCGGCGCGGCGGCCCGGGGACGCCGGGGTTCTTACAGCCGGATGACAGTCCGCCCGGCATTGCGTACTACCGTGACAGGGACAGTGTCGGTGTCCCCTGAGCGAGCACGAGGTCGGGCTCTCCTCCCGTGGGGCGCAGGGCCGGCGACCCCGGCTCGGTGCCCATCCTCGGTATGGTCATGGACGTGACCCCTCTCCCCGCTCCGATCCGGACCGCGAGGCGGGCGCCGGCCCGGTCGTCTCGGTGGCGGAGCCTGGCCGGGTGCTGACCGCCGGGCACGTGGTCCCGGCCCCCCTGGTGCCCGTCGTCGGCTGGGGTTCCGAACCGGCGTGGCCGGGATGACCTTCCCCGAACGGGTGGCCGTGACCGGAGGGGCAGGCTTCATCGGCTCGCACACGGTGGAGCTCCTGGTCGCTCGGGGCGGTCGGGTTCTGATCATCGACGACCTGAGCCACCCCTGCGGATGGCAACCGCCCGCGGGCGCGGAGCTGCTGGTGGCCGACTGCGGGTCGGATGAGGCGGCCCGGGCGCTGGCCGAGTTCCGGCCCCAGGCGGTGCTGCACCTGGCCGCCCGGGGCGGCGTCCAGCGGGCCCGCCGGGACCCCGCCGCCCACGTGAGGGCGGCCGTGGCCAGCACGATCGGCCTCTTCCGGTCGGCGGTCGCCGCCGGCGCCCGCCGGATCGTCACCGCCTCCTCCGGGGGGGCCGCCTACGGACGGCCCCCGCGACTCCCGGCCAACGAGCGGATGAGCCCCGCGCCGCTCTCTGCCTATGGGGCCTCCAAGGTGGCCGAGGAGGTCTACCTCGCCTGTACGGGCCGGGAGCACGGCGTGAGCACGATGGCCCTCCGCTACGGCAACGTGTACGGGGAGCGCCAGGACGGGACCGGGGAGGCGGGCGTGGTCGCCATCACCTGCAACCGGCTCCTCGCCGGCGTCGCCCCGGTCATCAACGGGGACGGCCGGCAGACGCGCGACTTCATCCACGTCTCGGACGTGGCGGCGGCCAACCTGGCCGCACTGGCCTCCCGGCGCGAGGGGGCCGTCAACATCGGCACCGGCCGTGAGACCAGCGTGCGCCAGGTGGTGACGGCGCTCATCCGCCTGGCGGGTTTCCCCGGAGAACCGGACCACGCGCCGGCGCTGCCGGGAGAGGTGCGTCGGGTCTGCCTCGACACCACCAGGGCCCGTCGCTGGCTGGGCTGGGCGGCCCGCACGCCCCTGGACCGGGGGCTCCGATGCACGCTCGCCTACTTCCAGGCTGTCGCCTCGGCCGGCAGCTCGAGACCAAGGGGGTTGGAGCGATGAGAGTGATCGTTCTCGGTGCCGACGGCTATCTCGGATGGCCCACCAGCCTGCACCTGTCCGCCCGCGGCTACGACGTGATCGCGGTGGACAACCTGGCCCGGCGGCGGTGGGACACGCTCTGCGGGACCAGCAGCCTGGTCCCGATCGCCACCATGGAACGCCGGGTCGCGCGCTGGTCGGCGGAGACCGGACGGACCATCCAGTGGGTCCGGCTCGACCTGCGCAACCGGGCTGACCTCACCGAGCTGATCACCAGGCACCGTCCCGACGCGGTCGTCCACTTCGCCGAGCAGCGCTCGGCCCCCTACTCCATGATCGGGGCCGAACAGGCGGTCGAGACCCAGGTCAACAACGTGGTGGGGACGCTGAACCTCCTCTTCGCCCTCCGTGAGTCGGCACCCGAATGCCATCTGGTGAAGCTGGGCACGATGGGCGAGTACGGCACGCCCAACATCGACATCGAGGAGGGCTTCATCGAGATCGAGCACAACGGGCGCCGCGACCGGCTTCCCTATCCGAAGCAGCCCGGCTCCTTCTACCACCTCTCCAAGGTCCACGACAGCCACAACATCATGTTCGCCTGCAAGACCTGGGGATTGCGCTCCACGGACCTGAACCAGGGCGTGGTCTACGGCTGCAACACGCCCGAGACCCGCCTGCACCCCGAGCTGCGCACCCGCTTCGACTACGACGACATCTGGGGGACGGTGCTCAACCGCTACTGCGTGCAGGCGACCATCGGGCGGCCGCTCACCGTCTACGGCAAGGGCGGCCAGACGCGGGGGTTCATCGACATCCGCGACACCGTCCGCTGCATCGAGCTCACGATCGCGAACCCGCCCCAGCCCGGCGAGTACCGGGTCTTCAACCAGTTCACCGAGCAGTTCAGCGTGGGCGAGCTGGCGGAGCGGGTCCGCGACGCCCGCCGGGCGCACGGCCTGGAGACCGAGATCGTGCACCTGCCCAATCCCCGCGCCGAGGCCGAGAGCCACTACTACAACGCCAAGCACCAGAAGCTCCTCGACCTCGGGCTCGAGCCCCACTTCCTGGCCGAGACCCTGATCGAGGACGTGATCCAGACCGTGGAGCGCTACCGGCACCGGGTCCGGGTGGAGACGATCGAGCC
>DASRBU010000541.1:0-3066 GCA_035653475.1 Candidatus Dormiibacterota bacterium
AACCTCATCATTCTCCGCTCGGAGCACGAGGCCGGCCTGGTCGAGCCCCCGGCTCTCACCGGCCTCACTCAGGACAACGCACCGGCCGTGTCCGGCGGTCGCAGCCCGGGGCCCGCTGGCGGGCTGTCGCCGGCTCACCGCTCGGGCGTGGGGGCCCGGAATCACCGGCTCGGGAGCGTGGTGAACCCGTAACGACCGAAGTGCGAGTCGAAGGCGAATGCCGTATCGATGCCCAGTCGACGCATGACCTCGAAGCTCACGGTGTCGACGAGGCTCACGTCCCCCAGCCGCGCATTGAGCACCCCCAGCAGTGCCGCGCGATGAAGCTCCTCGTCGACGCATACCATCGTCACCGGCAGGAGCAGGACATCGACCCGATCCTGGAGGGCCTGGATGCCGAGCCGGCGATGCACCAGCGCGCATGACTCCAGCACCACGTAGCTGTGCGTGACCGGCGACCGGGCCGCGTCCGCCGCACCCCGCCAGAAGGCCCGGGCGGCGGCATGGTTGGGGTCGTCGGCGTCCATGAGCGTATACAGGGCCGAGGTGTCGACGAAGAACGTCACGACCGGTAGACGTCCTCGAGGTCGCGATCGGGTTCCACACTCACCGGCTCCGTGCTGCCCGACCGGTAGCGGCCGGCGACGGACAACGACCGCCGCCACCGCTCGTCCGGCGTCGGTGGGCGCAGGGGATCGCTCATCGCTCGGTCGACCGCCGCTCGTACCGGAGCGGCGATCGAGACCCCTGGTTGGCAGGCGAGCCGACGAAGCCGAGTGGTCAACTCTCTGGGCAACTGGACCTGCAGACGCTCCATGCGTTGCATGCCATCATGATGTCGGCAAAACGCCGAAGGAAGCTGGGGTCGGCTGCGCTCCGGAACCCCCCACGCGCCCCGGCCGGCGGCGCTACGGCCCCGCAGGAGCGGAACCCGGCCGACGGGAGAGCGTGAGGGCGGGACCCGGCTCTCGGGCCGGAGCGTCCGCGACCGGCAGCAGGAGCTCGAACCGGCTGCCTCCTCCGTCCCGGGTCCACACCTGCACGGTGCCGCCGTGCGCCTCCGCCACCGCCTTCACGATGGCCAGCCCCAGACCGAGTCCCTCCCGCTCGCCGGTTCCACCGCGGGCGAAGCGATCGAAGAGCCGGCTCAGGTCCTCGGCCCGGACACCGGTGCCTCCGTCGGCCACGCCCACCGCCACCATCCCCTGTCGGCGGTGGGCCGAGAGCTCGATGGGCTGCGACTCGGTGGTGTGCTTGACCGCGTTCTCCACCAGGGCGTCGATGGCCAGCGCCAGCCGGTCGACATCGGCCTCCACCTCCGCCTCGACCACCGGGCCCAGGCGCCAGCGCCGCGGCACCGTCGCCCAGCGGCGCAGCGTCTCGACCAGGATCGGCTCGATCTCCACCCTGGTCCGGCGCAGGAACTCCGGGTCCTCCACCGTGGCCAGCAGGAGCAGGCGATCGGAGAGCCGGCGCAGGCGCAGCAGCTCCTCCACCACCACCCTGGCGTCGTCTCCAAGCGCCCCGGTGGTGCTGCGCAGGAGCAGCTCCGCGTGACCCAGGGCGACCGTGATCGGCGTGCGCAGCTCGTGGGAGGCGTCCTGGACGAACAGCCGCTGCCGCTCGAGCAGACGCCGGTTGGCCTCCGAGACCTGCTCGATCTGGCGCATCGCCACCAGCCGCCGCCGCGCGTGCCAGACCATGGCCGCGAACATGGCCGCCATGAGCGGGATCTCGGTGAGCTCGTCGGGCGGCTGGGCGCCGCGCCGGTAGTCGGTGTAGAGGGTGACGCCGGTGGTCGCCATGACCATCCCCAGGACCAGGAGCGTGGGACCGGTGCGCCAGACCCGGAAGCCGTAGAGGATGGTCAGGCTCACCCAGATGAAGTGGAAGGGCACCGTCTCCCAATCCGGGATGACCAGCGTGGCCACCAGGTTGCCGGCCGCGAACACCCCCCAGGCGATGTCCAACCAGGCGGCCCCCGGTCGCAGCGGCCAGGCACGGGGCTCAGACGGCATTGATGCGATACCCCTCCCCTCGCACCGTGACGATGGCGTCGGCGCCCAGCTTGTGGCGCAACCGCCCGATGTAGACATCGACCACGTTGGAGCCCGGATCGAAGCTGTAGCCCCAAACGGTGGTCAACAGGTGCTCCTTGGCCACGGTCTGGCCCGGGCTCTGCATCAGCTCCCGCAGGAGCAGGAACTCCCGCTCGGTCAGCGCCACCGGCCGCGAACCCACCTCGACCCGACGCCGGACCAGGTCCAGGCGCAGCCGGCCAACCTCCAGGGTGCCGCTGCTCAGCCGCGCGGCCCGGATGCGGGCCTTCACCCGCACGAGCAGCTCCTCGAAGCTGAACGGCTTGGCCAGGTAGTCGTCGGCCCCGAGCTCGAAGGACTGCACCTTGGAGCGACTGTCGGTGAGACAGGAGAGCACGATCACCACCTGGTGGGGCTTTCGTTGCACGATCCGATCCAGGACCGTGATCCCGGGCAGCTCCGGCATCAAGAGGTCCAGGATGACCAGGTCGTAGTGGCGCTCGAGCGCGGCGCGCAGGCCCTGGTGGGGATCGCTCACGGCGTCGACCTCGAAGCCCTCCAGACGCAGGCCGCGGGCCACGAACTCCAGGATCCGCGCCTCGTCGTCGATGACCAGGATCCGGCCCTTGTCGGCCGGCGGTGCCTCGCGCAGACCGAGCAACCCGCGGCTCAGCTCGCCCCTCCCGGCAGATCGGGAAGACCAAGGCGCCCGCCTCGCGGCGCACACCAACCTCCCGTCTCCACTCCAACCCCCCGGGTGCCTGGACGACGCTCTCCGTTCAGTATCGGTCAGCCGGGCCCGAGGTGACGATGACAGAGTCGTTAGCCGGCGACGAATCGGGCGCCCACCACCCGGTCGATGGCCATGGCCGCGAAGAGCAGAGCGAGGTAGAGGAGCGAGGAGAGGTACAGGGCCCGGGCCGACCCGGGGTCGGCACGGCGGCGCAGGCGCCAGGCCCCGCTCAACCACCAGCCCCCCAGGGCCAGGGCCGCGGCCGCGTAGAGCGGCCCGAAGCCGCGCCAGGCC
>DASRBU010000542.1:0-5786 GCA_035653475.1 Candidatus Dormiibacterota bacterium
GCCGAAAGGGGCTCCGGCGCCGGCACGCCCGTCGTGGGTCTCGTCCGGATGGAGGACCACCACCTGGCCCGGGAGGCTGCGCTCCGTCCGGCCGCGGTAGTCGAACTCCTGCACGCCGACCTCGGTCACCCCGATCGCGTACGTGGCGTGGCGGTGCCGCTCGAAGGCACGGCCGCCGAAGCGAGCCCGGAGCAGCTCGATCCCGCCCCACGACCCCCGGCTCGCCACCCACTCGTCGGCGTCGCACGATCCTTCAAGACCTCCACCGCGCCCCGGACCTAGCCTGCCGCCCATGGGGCGAGTCTATCCGGAGCTCCAGCGGGTCGGATGACGCCGGAGCACGCCGTCGCGTTCCTGACCTTCGCGCTGGTCGCGGCCGGGACCCCCGGCCCCAGCAACGCGCTGCTGGCCGCCACCGGGGCCGGCGTGGGGGCGCGGCGCGGCCTGCCCTGCCTGTTGGGCGTGGTCGTGGGGATGGCGTCGATGATGTTCGCCGTCGCCCTCGGCCTCGGTGGCCTGCTCGTCCACCAGGTCGTGTTCCTGCGGGCGCTGAGGTGGGTGGGGACAGCGCTCCTGCTCTGGCTCGCCTGGAGGATCGCCACCTCCGGCCGGCCCGGTGTCGGTGGCGCCGGGAGGCCGGTCGGCTTCCTCGGGGCGGCCACCTTCCAGTGGGTGAACCCCAAGTCGTGGCTGGTCTGCGCGAGCGCGGGAGCGACGTTCCTCGACGCCTCGCGCGGGGTGCTGGGCCAGGCCGTCGCCCTCGGACTCCTGTTCTCGGTCGCCTCCCTGCCCTGCGGCGTCCTGTGGCTGGTCTCCGGCGCCGCGGTGCGGCGGCTGCTGTCCTCCGAGCGCGCGGGGCGTGCCTTCAACCGGGCCATGGCGCTCCTGCTGGCCGGCTCGGTGGCTCTGGTCATCTGGCCCGGGTCCTGACCGGTCGGGCGGGTGACGGCCGCCCGCGCGGCCGTGGTACGCCCCGGCCGCTGGCCGAGTCGGAGGTTCAGCCCGGCGCGACGCGAGCCCGGTGCCCCGGGCCCGGCCCGCGGGGCACGATGCGGGGCTGGACCCAGATCCGCTCCCGGGGGACCATGGCCACGAGGGCGCTCCGCAAGGTGGTGTAGGCCTCCTCGCCCAGCCGATCGCGCAACCGACGCTCGAGGTCCTCGTTGACCTGTCGCACCACCCGCACCACGTCGTGCGCCGCCGGGGTGGGGACGACCAGCTTGGCCCGTCGGTCGGAGGGATCGGGCCGCCGCCACACGTAGCCGAGGCGCTCCAGCTCGTCCACCAGCTCGCCGACCGCGGCCCGGGTCATGCCCGCCCGCTCGGCCAGCACCGAGGGCCGGGTTCCTTCGGCGTCGAGGTTGGCGAAGACGGCGCCGTGCTTGTGTCGGATGGCGGTATGGCCGGATCGGGCCAGCGCCGTCAGCAGGATCGAGGCCGTCTCCCGGTAGGCGGCGAGGAGCAGCGACTGGGTGTAAGGCTGGTCCCGACCCATTGACATGGTCGTAAGGTTACTTTAGTATGGCATCCATATGGTATGGCATCCTTACCAGATAGGAGCCTGGATTTGACATCACCGGCCGTCCCCCGCCCCTACCGGCTCCGACCCGACGAGGGCGACGGGTTGTGGTTCCTCGGCTGCCTGGTCACGGTCAAGGCGGGCGGGGCGGCGACCCGTGGCCGTCTCACCGTGGTCGAGTTCGTGAACCCGCCCGGCTTCGCCCCGCCGCTCCACCGTCACCGCGAGGAGGACGAGCTCTTCTACGTCCTCTCGGGCACGGCCCGCTTCCACTGCGACGGGGAGGTGCTGGAGGCGACGGCGGGCGACTTCGTGTTCTTGCCCGCCGGGCGGCCGCACACCTTCGTGGTCGGCCCGGACCAGCCCTTGCGCACGCTCCAGATCACGACCCCTTCGGGCTTCGAGTCCTTCGCCGCCGCCGCCGGCGAGCCGGCCCGGCAGCGCCGGCTGCCCGAGCCCGGGTCGATCGACGCCGGGGTGCTGAGCCGGGCTGCGGCCGCCTACGGCATCGAGATCCTGGGCCCGCCCCCCACCGCCTGATCGCTTCCGTTTCCGGGGCCGCGGGAGACGGCCATCGGCGGGCGCTCCCATCGGCCCCGGGGCGCCTTGCCGGCGGCGACGGCGCCTCCCGGCTGGGAGGGTCTCGATCAGATGCCGGCGAGCAGCCGCGCCTCCTCGAGGTAGGGGCGGGAGGGGTCCTTCGTGATCAGGTTCAGGACCACATGGTCGGCGCCCGCCCGGCGGTGCTCCTCCACCCGCCGCCGCACCTCCTCGACCCCGCCCCAGGCCACCAGCGCGTCGAAGAGCGCATCCGAGCCGGGCGGCTCCAGGTCGGCCTCGCTCCAGCCCAGGGCGAGGAGGTTGTTGCGGTAGTTGGGGAGGGTGAGGTAGGAGCTGGTGTGGCGGTCGCCGATCGCCCGCGCCTCCTCGCGCGAGCCGGCGAGCACCACCGCCTGCTCGGGGGCGAGCAGCCGGTCCGGGCCCAGGATGGCACGGGCGCGGCGGGTGTGCTCCACGGGCACGAAGTAGGGGAGGGCGCCGGCGGTGCGCTCGGCGGCCAGGGCCAGCATGCGGGGACGCAGCGCGGCCAGCACCCGGTCCGGAGCCGGCGCCTCGGGGCCGCGCCAGCGGGGCTCGGCCTCGTCCATGGCCTCCAGGTAGGCGCGCATGGTGGCCACCGGCGGGCCGTAGCGGTGGCCGCGCAGGCCCACGTTGTGGGCGTGGGCCACACCCAGGCCGAGCAGGAAGCGGCCCTCGCCCAGCTCGTTGAGCGAGCGGGCGCCGAAGGCCATGGCGGTCGCGTCCCGGGCGTAGATGCTGGCGATGCCCGTGGCCACCACCATGCGCTCGGTGCAGGAGAGGAAGATGGCGCCCTGCACGAAGGGCTCGCGGGCGAACGCCTCCCCGTACCAGATGGCTCCGTAGCCCAGCGCCTCCAGCTCGGCCACCACCCGGCGCTGGACCGGGGTGGGGAAGGCCGCCAGCTGGCCGCTGAAGATCCCCAGTCGTCCCAACCGTTCGCGATTCACGCCGGCGAGGGTAGCGCGTCGCCGCCCGGGCTGCGTCAGAAGGGCGCGCCGAGGCGTACATTCCGGACGATGAGCCAGACCTCGTCCAAGCAGCTCCAGCTCCGGGCCGGGACCTGGAACGTGGACGCCCTCCACTCCCAGGTCTTCGCCAGCGTGTGGCACATGTCGGTGGCGCGCCTGCGGGCCAAGTTCCCCCGCCTCTCCGGTCAGCTCCAGGTGGACCCCGAGGACCCCCTGCGCTCCAGCTTCGCCATCGAGATCGACGCCCGCTCGGTGACCACCGGGCATCCCGCCCAGGAGGACTTCATGCGCTCCGAGCCCTGGCTCGACGCCGAGCGCCACCCCACCATCGGCTTTCGCAGCACCGCCATCGCCCCCCGGCCGGGCGGCTTTGCCATCGACGGCGAGCTGACCATGAAGGGGATCACGCGTCGGCTGCAGATCCCGGCCGACTTCCACGGGGTGATCGCGGACTCCTGGGGGCTGCGCGCCGGCTTCACCTCGGTGGTGACCATCGACCGCCGCGACTTCGGCATCACCTGGAACCGGGTCTTCAGCTGGGGACCGATGGCCAGCGAGGAGATGGAGATCGCGCTCGACATCGAGCTGGTGTACCCGGACGAGTCGCTGGCCGAGAAGCCGGCCTGAGCGGCGGGGCTCGGCCCGCACCGCTCAGGCCGGCCGGTCCCGGGCCTGGAGCGCCGGGCGACGGCGGACAAGCCGTCGGCGAGGCTGGGGTGGGCGGGCCGCCAGCCCAGCTCCTCCTTGGCCGCCGGTTCGACAGCCGCAGGTTGGTGTCGATCAGGAGCAGCGTCAGGTAGGGCGCCGCCAGCCCGATCGTGAACGCGGGCAGGGGCAGGGGGAGACGCGCCGGTCGCCCCCGCCAGCCGGCGCAGGAACTCGCCCAGGGAGGCGGCGCGGTCGTCGATACGTTGTAGACCCCCCGACCCGCTCCGCCTCCACGGCCGCAACCGCGTCCTCGACCTGGACCCAGGGGGTGAGGTTCGGGGAGCGGAGGGGCGCAGCCGTCGCCGGTGCAGGAGCCGGACCATCTCCTCGGCACCGGCGCCGGCGCCGTAGAGGCCGCCGAAGCGGAGCACCACCCCCTCGATCCGGCCGGCGCCGGCCGCCTCCCGCACCATCCCCTCCTTGACCAGGCGGGCCTCCACCACCTTCCGGACGGCGCGGCTCGGCTCACGGATGGGGACCGCCACCTCCTCGGAGAACGGCTCCGGCCCGTGGCCACCGTCGACGAGGAAGAACGACGCCGCGACGTAGCGCCGCACCCCCGCGGCCAGGGCCGCCTGGAGCAGGTGGCGCGACCCCGCCGGCGGACCTCGTTGGTCGGCCGCAGGTCCCGGGGCCGCCGCGGGCCGGGACGGGGCAGCGAGGTGAGCACGTCCACGACCGTCCCGGGGACGGCGGTCGCCACCGCGTCCCGGATCGCCCCCTCCTCCAGCGCGTCGCCACGACCGGGGTGGCGCCGGCGTCGGCGATCCGGCCCCGTCGGGCCGGGCTACGGGTGCTTCCCATGACCTCGTGGCCGCGGGCGACCCAGGCTCGGACCACCGGGACCCCCAGGGCAGCGGTGGCCCCGGCGACGGAGACCCTCGTGGCGCCCATCTCCGGTTCCATCGTGCGCCGGGGGAGGGACAGGCGGCGGTCTGCCGATGGCGTGCCCGGCGCTGGGAGCGCGCGTCTCGGTCAGGGCCGCTCCTGCGGCGGGGCGCCGGTCAGGTCGGGGGCGAGCCGGCGTCGGAGGACGGGGTCGGCGATCCGAGCGCTGTGCACCGCGATCCCCTCGGCGCGCAGCAGCTCGGCCTGCCGTTGCGGGTCGCGCGCGGCCAGGCGGCCGTCGGCCCGGACCACGCGCCACCAGGGCAGGTCGCCGCGCCCGGCCAGGAGGCGACCCACCGCCCGCGCCGCCCCCGGGTGGCCGGCACGGGCCGCCACCTCGCCGTAGCTGACCACCTCGCCACGGCCCAGGGCGCCGACCACCGCCGCCACCGCCTCCTGGAAGCGGGAGGGGACCGGGCCGCCGCCTCCGCCGGCGCGGCTCGGGCCGGGATCGTGCCCGGGAACGGAGCCCACCCCCCGATGGTTCCGAGACGTACCGGTCGGCGCCGGTTCCGGCCGCGCTCGTCCGGCTCAGGGGCGGCCGGCAGCCGCGGGCGTGGACGGGCCCAGGGCCGCCGCCCGGGGCAGCACCTCCCGGCCCAGGAGCCGGATGTGGTCCAGGTCGTCGACGTCGAAGATGTGGAAGTAGACGGTGTCGACGCCGGCCCCGGCCAGCCCCGTCAGCCGCTCGACCACCGCCTCCGGGCCGCCGGTGACCGCTTGGGCGACGAGCCGCGGCTGGCCGATGGCCTCCACCCGCCGTTGCACCTCGGCCCGGTCGAGGCCACAGCAGACCGGCAGGCAGGTGGAGAGCCGGACCTCGGCCGGGTCCCGGCCGACCTCCTGGCAGATCCGGCGGAAGCCGGCGAGGCGCTCGGCCAGCCCGACCTGATAGCCGACGTTGAACTCGTCGGCGAAGCGGGCGGCGAGGCGGGGCGTGCGTCGCGGCCCGGACCCGCCCACGATCAGGGTGGGGCGCGGTGACTGGGCCGAGCGCGGAAAGTTGGCGCACTCCTCGATCCGGTAGTGGGCGCCGGCGAAGCTGAAGCGCTGACCGGGTGGGGTGGTCCACAGCCCGTGGATGATCTGGAGCTGCTCCTCCAGGCGGTCGAAGCGCTCCC
>DASRBU010000543.1:0-7200 GCA_035653475.1 Candidatus Dormiibacterota bacterium
AGGGATCGCGCAGGTAGGCCCCGGCCAGGTCGGGAAGTCGGGCGCGGCCGGCGCGGCCCGCGACCAGGGCGCAGAGGCCGCAGCCGACGCACCGGGACATGGCCGGCAGGCGGACCCGATCGGCCGGCGTCAGGGCGGCGCTGGCGTTGGGGTCGGCCGCGACCCGCCCGGCGGCGCCAGGGGTCGCCGCTTGTGGGCGGAACCGGCGTCCCGGCCCCGGCCGGTGGTTCGCGCCCGGCTTCCGGCTCACCGTCGCCTCCCTTCAGCGGCCGTCGGCGAGGGCGGAGGCCGAAGGGGCGCCGGGTGTCGGCAGGGGTGGCGCCCCGACTCCCTCCCTCCGCGGCCCCGTCGTCCGACCCTCATCCGCGCTGCCCCCCTCTCCTGGCGCCACCCCGCCCTACGGCCACAGCCCGCCCGGCCATCCCCGCCGGGCGCCGTAGGCCAGCTCCTCCTGGGCCCAGCCCCAGCGCCCGAGCACGGGCGCCCGCGTCCTCCAGACGGCAGCGGCGTGGTCGCGCCAGGCCTGGGAGCGCTGGGCGGCGCTCCAGCCCAGATCCCGTGCCATCACCGCCGCCGCCCGCTCCAGGCAGGCGGTTCCGGCGCAGGCGCCCGTGGCCAGCCCCAGCCGGCGGGCGGCGTCGCCCAGCGTGCGCACCTGCTCGTGGCGCGTCGCGTGCAGCAGCTCCGCCTCGGTGATCGCCTCGCAGCGGCAGACCAGGCGACCCCGGCAGGGATCCTCCAGCACCTGGAGCGCCTCACCGCCGTGGCGGCGGAGCAGGCGAGCGGCGGCCAGGGCGGTGAGACCGTGCTCGCGCGCCAGCTCCTCGGCCGGGGGTGCGTCGCCCGCCCCGCCGGGCAGGGGGCGTCGTGCCGTGACCGAGCGGGCATGGACGCCCAGCCGGGAGCAGACCAGGTCGGCGGCCGCCTCGGCCTCGGCCCGGTGGGTGAGGAGCCCGCCCCCCATCGCCGACACCAGTCCGGGCGCTCCTTCCGGCCCGTGGTCCACGACCACGAGCCGCGGCCGGATCAGCCGGGGGGGCACGCCCCAGGGCGCGGTGCAGGGGAAGGCCGCGATCCGCGATCGGAGCGCGCGGCCCTGGCCGATGCCGGGCAGGACGCGCCCCAGCGCCCGGCGCAGGTCGTCCAGCTCGTCGCCCGTCGCCTCCAGTACCTCCGGTCGGGCGTAGGTCTCGCTCTCGACGGCGCCGAGCACGCCGGTGGCTCCCCGCGGGGCCAGCGCCACCCAGCGCCCGTCCGCCGCCAGGGCGGCCAGGCCGAAGGGGGTGAGGCAGCGATCGTAGACGATCTCCAGGTGCTTGATCAGCCGTGGCCGCAGCTCGATCCCGGCCATGGCCGCCACCTCCCCCACCCAGGGCCCGGCGGCGTTGACGACCACGTGGGCGGCGACCTCGACCCGACGGCCGTCCGGGGCCCGGTAGCGGACGCCGGCGACGACCCCTCCCTGGCTCAGGATCGCCTCCACCCGGCAGTGGTTGAGGGCCTGGGCTCCGGCCCGGGTCGCGTCCAGGGCGTTGAGCCAGGCCAGTCGCTGGGCGTCCAGGGTCCAGTCCTCGGCCGCCACCGCCGCCGCCACGGCCGGGGAGAGCCCGGGCTCGAGGCGTCGGGCCTCGAGCCCGGAGAGCCGCAGGCGAGGCTGGAACGGCCCCGGCGATCGCAGGCGGTCGAGGGCCTCCAGCTCGGCGTCGATCCGCTTCAGCGCCTCCGCATCCTCGGGCAGGGCGAGGAAGAGCACGATCCGGCGCTCCACCAGGTGGGGGGCGATCGCCTGGAGGACGGCGGCCTCGAGGGCGGCGGGACGCACGGTTTCGGCCGTTACCCCGGCCCCGGCGGGGAGGGCCTCGAAGGTCGAGTCACAGGCGCTCGCCCCGGCGCCCCAGTCCTCCCGCTCGAGCAGGAGCACCTCGACGCCCCGGAGCGCCAGGTCACGGGCGATCGCGGTGCCCGTGACCCCGCCCCCCACCACGACGACATCGCAGGCCGGCCGGTCCATCCGGTCCCTCCGCGCGCCCCCGGCGTCCGGGTCCCGGCGATCCCCGGCCTCCTCGGCGGCCGGCCCGGGCCCGGACCCGGGGCGGCCGCTCACTCCTTGCCGGCGCTCTCCTTCTGGTAGGTCTCGATCAGCTGTCTGGCCAGGTGGGCGGGCAGCTCCTCGTAGTGGGAGAACCGGGTCCGGAACGATCCGCGTCCCTGGGTGATGGAGCGGAGGTCGAGGGCGAAACGCTGCATCTCGGCCTCCGGGACCTGGGCGCGCACCACCTGCCAGCCGTCGTCGGGCTCGGTGCCGAGGATCTTGCCCCGCTTGCCGTTCAGGTCCGACATCACGTCGCCCAGGTGCCGCTCCGGGATCCGCACCTCCACCTCGAGGATGGGCTCCAGCAGCACCGGACCCGCCTCCAGGGCCGCCTTGCGGATGGCCAGCGAGCCGGCGATCTGGAAGGCCATGTCGGAGGAGTCCACGGTGTGGTACTTGCCGTCCACCAGGGCCACCTTCACGTCCACCATGGGGTAGCCGGCCACCACGCCCCGCGCCATGGCGTCCTGGATGCCCTTCTGGACCGAGGGGCGGAAGTTCTGGGGGATGGCGCCGCCGAAGATCCGGTCCTCCCACTGGAACCCCTCGCCCCGGGGGCTCGGGGCCACCTCGATCACGCAGATGCCGTACTGGCCGTGGCCGCCGGTCTGCTTCACGTGGCGTCCCTCGGCGCGGGCCGTGCCCGAGATCGTCTCCCGGTAGGCGACGCGGGGCAGCCGGGTGGTCGCCTCGACGCCGTACTTGCGCTTGAGCTTCTCCAGCACGACGTCGAGGTGCACGTCGCCCAGGCCGGCGATCAACAGCTCGTGCGTCTCCTCGTTCCGGCGGACCTGCAGGGCGGGGTCCTCTTCGGCCAGGCGGGCGAGGCCGGTGGAGATCTTCTCCTCGTCCCCGCGCGCCCGGGGGAAGATGGCCAGGGTGTAGGCCGGCTCCGGCATCTCCACCTGGGGCACGTCTCCGTCCGGGGTGCCCAGGAGGTCGTTGGTCTGAGTGCTCTGCAGCCTGGCCACCGCCCCGATATCGCCGGCACACACCTCGGGGGTCTTGACCTGCTCCTTGCCCCGGGGGAAGAAGAGCTGGGCCAGGCGCTCGTCGGTCCCCCGGGTGGCGTTGGGCAGGTGCTGGTCCGAGCGCAGGCAGCCGCTCAGCACCTTGAAGTAGCTGACGCGCCCCACGAAGGGGTCGGCGGCCGTGTTGAAGACCACCGCCCGGGCGGGGCCCGAGGGGTCGCCCTGGGCCGGGGGGAGGAGCTCGCAGAGGGCTCGGAGCAGGGGTCGCACCCCGATCAGCTTGACCGCCGAGCAGCAGAGCACGGGGCAGATCCGGCCGGCGGCGATGCCGGCCCGCAGCCCGTGCACGACCTCCTCCTCGCCCAGGGTGCCCTCGTCCAGGTACTTCTCGAGCAGGCTGTCGTCGCCCTCGGCCGCGGCCTCCACCAGCTGCTCCCGGCGCTCCTCGGCGATCCCGAGCAGCTCCCCGGCCAGCGGGGCCTCGGTGGTCCCACCGGGTCCGTCGAGGTACGCCTTCATGCGCATGAGGTCGACCACTCCCCGAAAGTCGGCCTCCGCGCCGATGGGGATCTGGAGCGCGACCGGCCTCGGCTCCAGCTGCGAGCGCATGGCCTCGACCGCCCCCAGGAAGTCGGCGTGCTCCTTGTCCATCTTGTTGACCACGACCAGACGCGGTCCGCTCCGGCGGTTCAGCCGTTCCCAGGCGATCTCGGTGCCGACCGACACCTGGGCGGTGGCGTCGACCACGACGATCGCCCCCTCGGCGACCGTCAGCGCGCTGGTGACCTGGGCGGCGAAGTCGAAGAAGCCGGGGGTATCGAGCAGGTTGAGCTTGTGGCCCTCGTGCTCGACCGAGGCCACCGCCAGGTTGATGGAGATCTTCCGCTTCTGCTCCTCGGGCTCGAAATCGAGGGCGGCGGTGCCGGCGTCGGTCGACCCCATGCGGCCGATGGCGCCGGTGGTGAACAGCATGGCCTCGGCCAGCGTGGTCTTGCCCTCGTGGGAGTGGCCGAGGATGGCGACGTTGCGGATCCGGTCGGGCCCGTACCCAGGCATAGACGTCGAGTCTAAACCGAAATCGGTCCCGGGTACGGAGCGACGACGAGCGCGGACCCCCGCCCGCACCCGGGAGGGGCAGTGAAGGGACGGCCCGGGCGGATGCGACCGGGAACCGCGGCGGGGAGGGCGACGTATGATCGACCGATCATGGCCACCAACCCGCCCAAGCGAACCGCAACCGTGGAGGACGTGCTGGCCGCGATCGAGGCTGCCCGCGACAAGGTGATGGCCGACGAGATCAAGTCCCTGACCAAGCTGGGCATCCCCAAGGCCATGGCCTACCAGATGATCGCCAGCCGCTTCCGCCAGAAGGTGCCGGGCCAGGAGGAGGCCGAGCCCGACCCCTTCGAGTCCGGCTCCAGCACCTGGGACGAGTGAGGGCACCTCACGCGATCGCGCGATCGCGTGAGGTGTTGCTTGGGGCGGAGGGGCCGCTCAGCCCGCCGGGGCGGGGGAGAAGCGCCCCCGGGCGAGCTGGCGGCGGACCATCTCGTAGACCCTCACCGTCTCCTCTGCCGCCCGCCGCCACGAGAACTCCCGGGCCCGGGCGAAGCCTCGTTCGCGCATCCTGGCCCTCAGGTCGCGGTCGACGAGCAGCGTCCGGATCGCCTCGGCGAACCCGGCGTCGTCCTCGGTCGGGACCCGGAGGGCGGCCCCGCCCGTGATCTCGGGCAGTGAGCCGGCCTCGGCCACCACCACCGGGCAGCCGCAGGCCATGGCCTCCAGGGGCGGGAAGCCGAAGCCCTCGTAGCGCGAGGGCAGGACCAGGCAGGCGGCCCCGGAGTAGTAGGCAGGGAGGTCGTCGGCCGGGACCCGTTCGGTGAAGATCACCCGGTCCTCCAGGCCCAGCTCGCGCACGAAGGCCAGGGTGCGGGCCCGGAAGTCGGCCTCGCGCCCACCCGCGGCCCCGACCTTGACCAGCTTCAGGTCCTGGAACTCGCGCTCGCGTCGCAGCCGGGCCAGGGCCCTCAGCAGCGTCTCCAGGTTCTTGCGCGGGTGCTCTGAGCCCACGTAGAGTATGTATCGGTCTTCTACCACCCGTCGCTCGACAGGGTGGAAGCGGCGCGGATCCACCCCCTCGTAGACCACGAAGATCCGTTCCTCCGGGACACGGAGGTGGGTGACGAGGTCGCGCTTGGTGGTGCGGGAGACGGCGATGATCGCCGTGGCCCGTCTGATGCCCCGGTAGTCCAGACGTAAGCACACCCGGTCGCGGAGGTTCGGCCGGTGGATGAAGGGCCCCATGCCGATCAGGTCGAAGTAGCGGATCAGGTCGTGGACGGTGATCAGGTAGGGACCGGTGAGGAAGCATCCGTAGCGGCCCAGGTGGTGGTTGGGCAGGTGCAGAAGCCCCTCCTGCTGCCGTAGGAGCCGGACGAAGGCGAGGTCCTGGGCGAAGCCCCAGAGCGAGGTGGCGCTCAGCAGTGGCACCTTGAACAGCTCCGCCGTCCTCTGGTACACGTCCGTCTCCAGCGTCCGGACCCGCAGGTGCTCGACGAGCTGCTGGGAGTACCCGTCCATGGAGCCCTGGCCCGACGTGGTGACGAACACGACGTCCGGTGTAGCGATGGGCGGCATCGCCGATGCCATGGGTCGATCACCCCCCGAGTTGGTTGCTCGCTAAAGGACCTTCCCAGCCGACGGCCGACGCCAAACCCAGGGCCTCGCGCCGCCGGCGTCGTCCCGGCCGGGAGGCCCGTGTCACGGCGGGCCCGGCCGGTGCAATATCTGGAGGAGGCTCATGGGGACGTCACCCGAGTTCGTCGGCGGCCGCGGACGCACCTCCGGTCCCTTCGGGGATCCGGACCTGCTGAGCACCGAGGCCTCGTTCAGCGAGGAAGAGCGGCGGGTCGTCTACCGGCTGATGGACGAGCGTCGCGACATCCGCCACTTCCGTCCCGACCCGGTGCCCGATGAGGTCCTGCGGCGCGTGCTCTGGGCCGGCCACCACGCGGGCTCGGTCGGCTTCATGCAGCCTTGGGATTTCATCGTGGTCCGAGACCTCGAGACCCGGCGTCGGCTCCGGGACAGCGCCGAGCGCCAGCGCCAGGCGGCGGCGCTGGCCATGCGCGAGGACCCGGAGCGGGCGGAGCGGTTCGCCGCCCTGAAGGTGGAGGGCATCCTGGAGTGCGGCGTGGTGGTGGTCGTCACCGTGGACCCGACCCGGGGCGGCAACCACGTGCTGGGCCGCTACAGCGACCTGGAGACCGACGTCCACAGCGCCTGCTGCGCCATCCAGAACCTGTGGCTGGCAGCCCGTGCCGAGGGGTTGGGTATGGGCTGGGTCAGCTTCTTCCACCCGGGCGAGGTCCAGCAGGCGCTGGGCATCCCTCCGCACGTGCGCCCGCTCGCCGTCCTCTGCCTGGGCTGGCCGGAGGCGTTCCCCGCCCGTCCCCTGCTGGAAGCGGTCGGCTGGGAGCGGCGGCGTCGGCTGCGGACGCTCGTGCACCACGAGCGCTGGGGGAACCGGGGGGGCGAACCCGTCACCCTCGCCCTGCCCGCGATCGCCCCCCCGGACCGACGGCTGATGGAGGCCGCGGCGCGCCGGCAGGAGCAGCTGACCAAGCCGGTCGGGAGCCTGGGCGCGCTGGAGGAGATGGCGGTGCGCCTGGCCGGCATGACCGGCACCCTCACCCCCCGGCTCTCGGACCGGGTCGTGTTCGTGCTCGCGGCCGACCACGGCGTGGCCGAGCACGGCGTCAGCGCCTACCCGAGGGAGGTCACGGCCCAGATGGTGGGGAACTTCCTGCGGGGCGGGGCGGCGGTGAACGTGCTCGCCCGCCAGCAGGGGGCCCGGGTGGTGGTGGCCGACCTGGGCGTGGACGCGGAGCTGCCCGAGCACGCCGACCTGGTCCCGGCCGCCGTCCGCCGCGGCACCTGGGACATCGCCCGCGGGCCGGCCATGACCCGCGAGGAGGTGGTGCGGGCGGTGGAGGCAGGCCGGGCCCTGGTCGTCCGGGAGCTGGCCCGCGGCCTCGACCTGGCCCTGACCGGAGACATGGGGATCGCCAACACCACCCCGGCGGCGGCGCTCATCTGCGCCCTGACCGGGCTCGACCCCGAGCAGGTGGTGGGCCG
>DASRBU010000544.1:0-2189 GCA_035653475.1 Candidatus Dormiibacterota bacterium
GCGCGGTCGCGACCGCGGTCGAGTACGACCTCCCGGTGGTCTGGGTGGTCTGGAACAACCACGGCTACGTGTCGATCCGGGACCAGCAGCTGGGCTACTTCGGCGCCGGGCGCGAGCTGGCGACCAGCTTCACCGATCGCCGGGGCCGGCTGGTGTCGGTCGACTTCGCCGCCATGGCGCGGGCGATGGGAGCCGAGGGCTGGCGGGTCGAACGCCCCGGACACCTGGCCGAGCAGCTCCGGGCGGCCCTGGATTCGGAGCGACCGACCGTGCTCGAGGTGGAGGTCGACCGTGAGCAGCGGCCTCCGGCGACGGCCAGCTGGGACCTGCCCCCGCTGCCTCCTCCGCCGCCGAGCTTCGGCTGGGGCGAGGACGGCGTCGACTGAGCGCGGCCGCCCGGAGGGGCGGCGACGCGCCCCTCCGGGCCACCGGCCCGAGCCGAGCTAGGAGGCCGGAGCCGGCTCGCCCGCCGGCGCCGTTGCCGTCTCCTGCTCCTCCTCCACCCGATGCAGGTCGACGTCCCTGGTCTCGGGCCCGAGCCAGGCCCCCACCACCTGGAGCACACCGGCCAGCGCCAGCAGCACCAGCGGCGTGTAGACATAGGGGATGCCGAGCTTGGCCAGGCCCAGGAAGTAGAAGCTGGCGAACGAGGGGATGATCACGGCCAGGCTGTAGCCGACACCGTAGCCGGAGGAGCGCACCCGGGTGGGGAAGCGCTCGTTGATGTAGGCGGTGACGATGCCCCAGGGCGAGATGGTGAGACAGAGCACGATCGTGTAGATGACCATGGTCAGCACCAGGGAGCCCTTGGCGCCGGCGTTGGCGAGCATCAGCCAGTAGCCGATGGTGCCGAGGACGGCCACGATCACCCCGGTGATGATCAGCACCAGGCGCCGGCCGAACCGCTGGCCCAGCCAGGCGGTCAGGTAGTAGCTGGCGGCCAGGAAGACGTTAGCCACGAAGAGGCCGTAGGTGACCCCCCGGGGCGGTTGCTTGAGCACGGTCTGGAGCAGGGTGGGCGTGCTCGAGATCGAGATCTGGACCGCGAACCAGAGCCCGCTCATCATCAGGAAGACCTGGGCCAGGTTGCGGAAGTTGCGCCCCCGGAAGAGGTCGAGCAGCGGTGCCTTCACCCGGTCCTTGGCCTGCGACTCCCAGAGCTTCGACTCCGGGATGCGGGCGAAGTAGAGCAGCATCACGCCGCCCAGGACGGCCCCGAAGACGAACGGGATCCGCCACCAGAACTGCACGTAGGGGGAGTCGAGCCCGCCGGCCGGCGCCCAGAGGAAGACGATCAGCACCGACAGCGAGATGGCGATGTAGGCGATGGGGTAGGCGGACTGGATGAAGCCCGCCACCATCCCCCGCCAGCGCTTGGGCGCCGCCTCGATCGCCAGCGGGTTGGCGCTGGTGTACTCGCCGCCCATGAAGATGCCGTCCACCAGCCGGAGCAGGATCAGGAGCGCGATCGAGGCGTAGCCCCAGGTGGCGTAGCCCGGCAGCAGCGCGATCAGGAAGGTCATGACCGCGAAGCCGCCGATGGCGACCATGGTGGTCCGCCGGCGGCCGATGACATCTCCGAAGTGGCCGAAGATGATGCTCCCGATCGGCCGGCCGACCAGGGTCACCGCGAACACGAACAGGTTCAGGGTGGCCACGGTCTGGACCGGCAGGTTTTTGGGGAAGAAGTAGATGATGGCCGGCGTCAGGGCGACCGTCGGCAGGTAGATGTCGTAGAAGTCGACGAAGAAGGCCAAAAAGGCGCCCCAGAAGGCCCGCCGGGCCTCTGGCGTCACCACCTCCGGCGTTGCGGTGACCGCCGTTGCTTCTGCCACAGACTCACCTCCTCCACACGGGATCCCCCGTCCCATCAGCACGCGACAGCCAACCGTTCGCGTGCAGCAGCGCCTGCGTCCCTGCAGACAACCGCACTCTAGCCCGGGACCGCGCGGCTGTCAATTCGTCGTGACGGTGGCCGTCTCCGTCGGCCGCCCGCCCGGCCCGGGTCGAGGCCGTAGTCGCGCTCGGCGGCGGCGGGGCTGACCAGGCCCTCGGCCACGTCCTCGGCCACCCGCTCGGGGTCGCGCTGCCGGGGGTCGTAGAAGCCGCCCCCGCCGGGCAGCTCCAGGGTGAAGCGAGCGCCGGCCGGCAGCGAGAGGCTGAGCTTGGGGTCGTGGCGCCGTCCGGTC
>DASRBU010000545.1:0-6482 GCA_035653475.1 Candidatus Dormiibacterota bacterium
GCCGGGGTGGGCCGGAGCACGCCCTCGCAGACCGCCTGGGCGGTGCTCTCCCTGCAGGCGGCCGGGCTCGGGCAGCACCCGGCCTGCCGGGCCGGCCTCCGCTTCCTGCGCGAGCGTCAGCGCGGCGGCACCTGGGACGAGCCCGAGTTCACGGGCACCGGCTTCCCGCGGGACTTCTACATCAACTACCACCTCTACCGGCACGTCTTTCCCACCATGGCGCTGGCCGGGGACGAGGGTCGGAGGTGAGCCGATGGGCATACCGCTGAGGCAGAAGCTGACGATCGGCCTCTACGTCCTGAGGCAGCGGCTCAAGGGCGTGGACAAGTTCCCCCTGGTGCTGGAGCTGGAGCCGCTCTACCAGTGCAACCTGGCCTGCGCCGGCTGCGGCAAGATCCAGCACCCCGACGACATCCTCGCCCGCCGCCTCACGGTCGAGCAATGCGTCGCGGCGGTGGAGGAGTGCGGGGCCCCGGTGGTGTCCATCGCCGGCGGCGAGCCGCTGGTCCACCGCGAGATCCACCTCATCGCCCGGGAGCTGGTCCGGCGCAAGAAGTTCGTCTACCTGTGCACCAACGGGCTCCTGATGCTCCGCAAGCTGGACCTGTTCGAGCCCTCGCCCTACTTCGCCTGGATGGTGCACCTGGACGGCCTGCGCGCCCGCCACGACCAGGTGGTCTGCCGGGAGGGCGTCTTCGACAAGGCGGTGGCGGCGATCCGGGAGGCCAAGCGCCGGGGCTTCAAGGTCTTCACCAACTCCACCTTCTTCGAGCCGGACGGGCCGGCCGAGATCCGGGCCGTGCTCGACTACCTGAACGACGAGCTGAAGGTCGACATGATGCAGATCTCGCCCGGCTACGCCTACGAGCGGGCGCCCGACCAGGAGCACTTCCTGGGCGTGGAGCGGACCCGGGCCATCTTCCGCGAGGTGTTCGCGGGCGGGAAGCGACGGCGCTGGCGCCTCAACCACTCGCCGCTCTACCTCGACTTCCTGGAGGGCAAGGTCGACTTCGAGTGCACGCCCTGGGGCATCCCCTCCTACTCGGTGCTGGGCTGGCAGCGCCCCTGCTACCTGATGTCCGACGAGCCCTACGCCCGGACCTACCGGGAGCTGATCGAGGAGACCGACTGGTCCCGGTACGGGCGGGGCCGCCACCCCAGGTGCGAGAACTGCATGGCCCACTGCGGCTACGAGCCCACGGCGGTGGTGGCCACCACGCGCTCGCTGCGGCAGTCGATCCGGGCGGCGGTCTCCAACTGAGCCGTGGCCGATCGGGTCTTCCTCACCGGCGGGGCCGGTTTCGTGGGCGGGCACGTCGCCCGCGCCCTCCTGGAGGCGGGCTACCGCGTGCGCGCCCTGGTGCGGCGGCCGAACGACCTCCCGCCCGTCGCGGCCGCCGGCCTCCAGGGGTGCGAGGTGGTGGAGGGGGACCTGGAGCGGCCGGGCGAGCTGGTCGGTCGGCTGCGCGGCTGCCGCTACCTGGTGCACGTGGCCGCCCGGTACTCGTTCGCCCCTGCCGACCGGGGGGCGATGCACCGGGTCAACGTGCTCGGCACCGCCGGCCTGCTGGAGGCAGCCCGTCTGGCCGGGGTGGAGCGGGCGGTCGTCACCTCCAGCTCGGCCGCGGTGGGCGAGGCCCGGGCCGGGCGGCCCGCGACCGAGGAGGACTGGCCGCTCGACGGTGACCACTCCGCCTACCACGCCTCCAAGGTCGAGCAGGAGCGCGCCGCCCTCTCCGCCCGGCTGCCGGTGTGCACGGTGCTGCCGACCGCGCCGATCGGTCCCGGCGACTGGAAGCCGACCCCGACCGGGCGGCTGGTGCTGGACTTCGTCCGGGGGCGGATGCGGCTGCGCCCGCCGGCGGGCGCGACCGGGGGCATGAACCTGGTCTCGGTCGAGGACGTGGCCCGGGGGCACGTCCTCGCCCTGGAGCGGGGTCGCCCCCGCCAGCGCTACCTGCTGGGGGGCGTGAACCTGAGCCTGGACCAGGTCTGGGAGCTGCTGGCCCGGGCCTGCGGTCGCCCCTGCCCCCGCCGGCGCATCCCCTACCCGGTGGCGCTGACGGCGGCCCTGGTCGACGAGCTGCGCTGCCGCCTGACCGGGGGCGTCCCTCAGGTGCCCCTGGAGGGGGTGCGCATGTCCCGGCGGCCGATGCACGTGAGCTGGGAGCGGGCGGCGTCGGAGCTGGGCTGGCGCCCGGGTGAGGTCGAGGAGGCCGTCGTCGGCGCCGTGCGCTGGTACCGCGACCATGGCTACGCCCGCTGACCCGATCCGACGGCCGACCGTGGTCGCCGCCACCCGGGTGGAGGCGCGGGCGGCGCGGCGCGCCCTCGGGGAGGCGGCGGAGGTGCTCGAGGCCGGGGTCGCCCTCAGCCGCATCCGGCTCGGGGACGCGGCCCTCCCCCCGGCCGGGCTGCTCGTGCCCCCCTCGACCTGGGAGGGCGTGGTCGTGACCTGTGGGGTGGCCGGCGCGCTGCGCCCCTTGCCCGCCGGCACCGTCCTGGTTCCCGAGCGGGTGGGCCGGTCCGACGGCTCGACGCTGGCCTGCGATCCCGAGCTGGTGGCGGCCCTGGTGGCTGCCGCCCACCGCCTGGGCCTGGCGCCGGAGCGCGGGCCGCTCCTGACCGCTGACCACCTGGTGGTGGGCGAAGAGCGGCGCCGCTGGGCCGAGCGCGGCTACGTGGCCGTGGACATGGAGACGGGGCTCGTGCCCGCCCGGCGGCTGGCCGCCGTCCGGGTGGTCCTGGACGGCCCCGACCGAGAGCTGGATCCGGCCTGGCACAGGGCCCGGTGGCCGCCGGCCCGGCCCTCGGCCCTCCGCCAGCTGCCCTGGTTGGCCCGGGAGGGGCCCCGCTGCGCCCGCCGGGCGGCGGCAGTGCTGGCGGAGGCGCTGGTCGGACCCGTCCCCGGGTCGCGGTCGCCGAGCCCGGTGTCCGGTGCCGGGTAGTCCGCCGCCCGCGCCGGAGCGGCGGCCGGTGGTGGTCGACGTCCACGACCACTTCGTCCCGCCCGCCTTCGCCGAGCTCGTGCGCCGGCGCGGGCCCGATCTCGCCACCGAGCTGGTCCGGGAGGGGGAGCACGAGCACTTCCTGATCGAGGGCACGGCCCGGCGCTCCTACGACCCCCGCCTCTACGACCTCGAGACCCGGCGGGAGCAGATGGCGGAGGACGGGGTCGACCTCCAGATCCTCTCCTGCCTGCCCTTCATGACCTACTACGGGATCCCGCCCGAGGACGGCCTCGCGGTGGCCCGGCTGGTCAACGACGGCCTGGCCGAGGCCGTCGCCGCCGACCCGGCCCACTTCACCGCCCTGGCGACGGTGCCCCTCCAGGACCCCCCCGCCGCCGCCCGCGAGCTGGAGCGGGCGGTCCGCGGGCTGGGCATGGTCGGGGTCCAGATCCTGACCGCCGTCCCCGGCCGCCCGCTCGACGACGCGGCCCTGCGGCCCTTCTGGGAGGCGGCCGCCGGGCTGGGGGTGCCGGTGCTGATCCACCCCTTCGAGGCGGTCCCGACGGGGGAGCTGGCCCGGCACCAGCTGGGCAACCTGCTCGGCAACCCCTTCGGCACGGCCACGGCGGCCGCCCTGCTCATCCTCTCCGGGCTGCTGGACGAGCTGCCCGGGCTGGTCCCGGTCCTGGCCCACGGCGGCGGCGCGCTGCCCTTCGTGATCGGGCGCCTCGACCGGGGCTGGTCGGGCAACCCGGGGCAGGTCGGCCCCGGCCTGGCCGGGCCGCCCAGCGCCCACCTGCGCCGCTTCGCCTTCGACACCATCACCTTCTCGGCCCCCGCCCTGCGCTACCTGGTCGAGCTGGTCGGCGGCGACCGGGTGCTGCTGGGGACCGACTACCCGACCGGGATGATGCAGGCCGCCCCCCTGGCCGCCCTGGAGGCGGCCGGCCTGGCCCCGGAGGTGCGCGACCTGGTGGCGGGGGAGAACGCGCGACGGATCTTCGGGCTGGGCCGCGGCGCCGCGGGGGCGGGGGAGGTCGCGGGCAGGGGCTGAGGCGGTGGGGTGGGCCTCCCGGCCGGCTCAGGCGCCGTCGCCGGTCCGCTGCACGGTCAGGTCCAGCCCCAGGTACCGCCGCATCAGGTACTCGACCAGGCGCACCACCGCCTCCTCGGGGAACTGGCGGACGAGCGTCGCCAGCCCGTCCCGCTGGCAGCGCATGGCCGAGCGCAGGACGCGCTCGCCCTCGGGCGTGGCCCGCAGACGCACGTAGCGTCGATCGGGCTCGGAGCGCCCGGCCTCGATCAGGCCGCGCTGGGCGAGGTGGTGGGCCAGGAGCGAGACCCGGGCCTCGGGCGCGTTCACCTCCTGGGCCAGCTCGATCTGCCGGAGGCCGGCCTCCCCGGCGGCGCTGATCACGAGCAGTACGTGGTACTCGAGGTTGCTCAGCCCGTGCTCGGCCAGAGCCCGGGTCATGGCCGCCTGGGCACGTCGCCAGCCGCTGCGCAGGGCTGCCGCCAGCCGGATGTCGTCCCACTCCTCGGGGGCGCGGCTCCCCCCTGTCCCCGGGGCTGCGCCTTGGATCATCTGCGCACCTGCCAGCAGCATAGGACGAACGTCACCGGCGGCCGCCCTGCCGACTCGGGTCACCCCGCCGGGCGGCCCGCCCAGGGAGCCGCCAGCCGACGCCAGAGGCGCAGGATGGCCGCTCGACCCCAGCTCCCGGCCACGATCCAGAGGATCCAGGCCCCCTCCGTCCGCCAGAAGGCGATGGCGATCGAGCCCAGGAAGACCAGTGCGATGGCCAGGCTGGAGAGGGTCTCCGACCAGTCACCTCTCCGGTGTAGAGCGAGGCGGAGCTGGATCGACCAGGCGGTCAGGGAGATCAGGCCCTGGTTGAGGGCGTAGACGGCGGTGGCGACGGCGACGCCGCCGTAGCGGATGAGGAGGGCGGAGGTGAACGGCACCAGGCACACCCAGAAGAGCAGCAGCAGGTTGAGCGGGAGCAGCCAGGGCGGGCAGGTGGTCACCCCTCGCAGCATCCGATGATGGATCGTCCAGTTGGTGCCCACCAGGGCGAAGCTGAGCCCGAAGCCGACCAGGTTGGGGAGGAGCCTGGTCAGCGCCTGCAGCAGCTCCGGGCCGAGCGCCGCCGGTGGCAGGTTGGTGGGCAGGTCGGGCACCGGGATGCTCAGGACCAGCAGGGTGATGGCGATGGCGAAGACGCCGTCGCTGAAGGCCAGGAGCCGCCCCAGGTCGTAGGTGGTGGGGTCGCCGGCGTCGCGGGCCCCGGCCGGAGCCTCCTCGTCCTCCGCCATGTCTGCAGAGGGTAGCCGGGCCGCCCCGGCGACGCCGGCCCCGAGCTGCCGGCCGGAGCCGGTCACGGTCCGTCGGCGCACCTCCGGGCGTCCCGAGGGCGCGGCCGGGCTCGGGCCGCGACCTACCCGGGCGGTTGCGGCCCCCGGCTCTCCGAGAGCACCGGCGGGCGGCCGGGGAGCGGCCAGCGCGACCGCCGCTCCGCCACCGTCCCCGCCGCCTCCGCCTGGTCGTACTCCAGGCCGTGGTCCATGCGCTGGCGGTCGGGGAGCAGGCCCAGGGCGACCAGCGTCACCGCCGAGCAGAGGACGAGGTACACCGCGATCCCGGTGCTGGTCCCCGAGGCGGCCAGGAGGGTGGCCGCGATCAGTGGGGCGGGGCCGCCCGACACGATCGAGGCCAGGTGGTAGCCGAGCGAGGCGCCGCTGTAGCGCAGGCGGCCGGTGAAGGATTCGGCGATGAGCGCCGCCTGGGGGCCGTACTGGAGGTCGTGGGTGACCAGGGAGAGGATCACCGCCAGCATGGCCAGCGCCGCCATTCCCGAACCCAGGAGCAGGAAGTAGGGGAAGGCGAAGAGCGCGGAGGCGATGGCCCCGAGCGCGTACAGGAGCTTGCGGCCGTAGCGGTCCGAGAGGTAGCCGGAGGCCGGCACCGTGAACAGCGAGAAGCCGGCGGCCACCATGACCGAGAGCAGCATGAAGTCGCGGCCGTAGCTCAGGCGCCCGGTCGCGTAGGAAAGGATGAACGAGGTGTAGAGGTAGAAGGGCGCTTGCTCCGAGGTCCGCACCAGGGCGCCGAGCAGGATCTCCCTCGGGTAGCATCTGATGGCCTCGGCCAGCGGCCGGGCGGCGATGCGGCGCTGCTCCAGCAGGCGGGTGAAGGTCGGGGTCTCCAGGATCCCGAGCCGGATGTACAGCCCGATCGCGACCAGGACCAGCCCGAGCAGGAAGGGCACCCGCCAGCCCCAGACCAGGAATCCGGGACCGGAGAGGGCACTGAAGAGCAGCATCACCCCGTTGCCGAGGATCAGGCCCACCGGCACCCCGATCTGAGGCCAGCTCGCGTTCAGGCCGCGGCGCTCGTTGCTGCCCCACTCCATCGAGAGCAGCACCGAGCCGCCCCACTCGCCGCCGACCCCGATGCCCTGGAGGATGCGGAACAGGGAGAGGAGCATGCCCGCGGTCACGCCGCTCACGGAGTAGCCGGGCAGCAGGCCG
>DASRBU010000546.1:0-4236 GCA_035653475.1 Candidatus Dormiibacterota bacterium
GGGGGAGCGGGAGGGGAGGGACTCCGACCTGGTCTGCGAGTGCGAGCTGGTCAGCCGGGGAAGGTTGGAGCGCTTCCTCGCCTCCTTCCCCGAGGCCGACCTGGAGGACCTGCTGCGGGGGCTGCGCCTGGGCATGGGGCCCTGCCAGGGAGGGTTCTGCTCGCTGCGGGCGGCGGGGCTGCTGCAGCGGCTCCGGCCCCGCCCCGGCCTGGAGGCGCTGTCGCCGCTGGTCGCCTTCCTGGAGGAGCGGGGGCGGGGGGATCGGCCGGTGCTCCGGGGGGATCAGGCCCGGCAGCACCGGCTCAACGAGATCGTCTACCGAGAGGTCCTGGCTCTCGACCGTGCCCTCGCCCCCACCCCCGTATGACGTGGTCGTCGTCGGCCTGGGCCTGGCCGGCCTCACCGCCGCCCTGGCCGCTGCCGGCCGGGGGGCGCGGGTGCTGGCCTTGGGCAAGGGCTACGGGACCACCCATTTCCGCTCCGGCACCGTCGACGTCCTGGGTTACCTCCAGGAGGAAGTGGTGGGAGCGCCCCGGGAAGCGCTGGCGGCGCTGGCCGAGCGCTCGCCGCAGCATCCCTACGTCGGCCTCGGCGATCACCTCGAGGGGGCGCTCGGCTTCCTGCGCGACGCCGCCGGCCGCGGCGGGGTGGTCCTGCTGGGGGACCTGGACCGGAACCAGCTGGTGGCCACCGCTGCCGGCACCCTGCGTCCGACCTGCCTGGCACCCCCCTCCTTGCTCGGCACCTGGGACGGGGCCCGGGTCCTGGCCCTGGGCCTCGGGGGCTTCCGCGACTTCGATCCCGAGCTGGTCGCGGCCGTGCTCCCCGCCGCCGCCGCTCGCCTGGGGCTGGAGGTGACGGTACGGCCGGCCAGGCTGAGCCTGGCCCCCCTGGCCCGGCGCCACCTCGACGGCCCGGCCCTGGCCCGGCTCCTGGATCGACCTTCCTTCCGCCGCCAGCTGGTGGAGGCCGTCCGCCCGCTCGCCCGGGAGTGCACGCTGCTGGCGCTCCCGGCCGTCCTGGGCCTGGAGCCGGACACCGCGGCCGCCCTCTCGGCCGAGCTGGGACCGGTCGCGGAGCTGCCCGGACTGCCGCCGTCGGTGCCCGGCATGAGGCTGCAACGGGCCCTGGAGCGGGCCTTGCGGGAGCGGGGCGGCCGGCTGCAGGTGGGGGCCGAGGCCCGGCTGGAGTGCGCGTCGGGACGGGCCCGGGCGCTGCAGCTGGCGGCGCCCGGGCGTCAGCTGTGGCTGCCCGTCCGCTCGGTGGTGCTGGCCACCGGCGGCCTGGCCAGCGGCGGGCTGCGCCTCGAGCCGTCGGGGGTGGTGGAGCCGGTCGCGAACCTACCCGTGGTCCAGCCTCCGGGCCCGCCCGAGGGCTGGTTCCGCGAGCGTTTCGTGGGCGACCAGGGCCAGCCGGTGGACCTGGCCGGGGTGCGCGCCGACGCCAGCATGCGTCCGCTCGACGCCGAGGGTCGGGTCGTGGTCGAGAACCTGTTCGTGGCCGGCGGTCTGCTGGCCGGGGCCGAGCGCTCGCTGGAGCGATCGGCCGACGGCATCGCCTGCGCCAGCGGCTACGTGGCCGGCCTGCGGGCGGCGGAGGCGGCGGCGTGACCGGCGTGCCGCTCCTGGACGAGGTCGCCCTCTCCGCCGACCGCTGCATCAAGTGCAACGTCTGCAACACCGTGTGCCCGGTGATGCCGGCCACCGACCTCTTCCCCGGCCCCAAGTACTGCGGTCCCCAGGCCCAGCGCTATCGCCTGGCCGGCCCGGAGGAGACGTGGGTCGACTACTGCAACGGCTGCGGGGCCTGCACCCGGGCCTGCCCCTCCGGGGTCAAGGTGGCCGAGCTCAACGCCCGGGCCCGGGCCGAGATCGTGGCCCGCCGGGGCCTTCCCCTCCGCAACCGCATCCTGGGCCGCTCGGAGCTGCTGGGGAGGCTGGGCTCGCCGCTGGCGCCGCTGGCCAACCTCGGGCTGCGCCGGCCGGAGAGCCGGGCGCTGGCCGAGCGTCTGCTCGGCGTCCATCGGGCTGCCCCCCTGCCCGCCTTCAGCCGGGTCAGCTTCCGCGAGCGCTTCCGCCGCCTGCCCCGGCCCCGGTCCCCTCGGATCAGGGTGGCCTACTTCCACGGCTGCAGCACCAACTTCTACGAGCCCTGGGTGGGGGAGGCCGCGGTCCGGCTGCTGGAGCGCTGTGGGGTGGCGGTGGAGCTGCCCCGGCAGCACTGCTGCGGCCTGCCCCTGATCAGCAATGGCGAGTTCGCGGCTGCGCGCCGCTACGCGGAGCGCAACCTCCGCGAGCTGCTGCCCGCGGTCCGCGAGGGGCTCCGGATCGTGGCCACCTCGACCAGCTGCAGCTACACGCTCAAGGCCGAGTACCGCGAGGTGCTGGGCATGTGGGGCCCGGAGACGGCCGAGCTGGCCGCGGCCACCTACGACCTCTTCGAGTTCCTGCGCGAGCAGGTCTGGGCGGGCGAGCTGGAGGTGCCCCGAGGCGAGCTGCGGCGTCGCGTCCTCTACCATCCGCCCTGCCAGCTACGCTCCCACGGCGTGGGCGTGCCCGCCGCCGACTTCCTGGCCGCTCTGGACGGGATCGAGCTGGACGAGAGCGGGGTGGAGTGCTGCGGGATCGGCGGCACCTACGGCATGAAGGCCGAGAAGTACGCCATCTCCCGGCGGATCGGACAGGCGGTCGCGGACCGGGCGCGGGAGCATCGGGCCGAGGTGGTCGCCTGCGACAGCGAGACCTGTCGCTGGCAGATCCAGCACCTCACCGGGCTGCCCGCCCGGCATCCGGTCGAGCTGCTCTGGGAGGCGGTGGGCTCTGCCGGGGCCGGGTCGTGAGCGTCGGTCTGGTGGTCGTCTCCCACAGCCGGAGGCTGGCCGAGGGCCTGGAGGAGCTGCTGGCCCAGGTCGCCCAGGGCCGGGTCCCGGTGGCGGTGACCGGGGGGGCGGAGGACGGGAGCCTGGGCAGCGACGTCCTCGGCATCGAGACGGCCATCGAGTCGGTCGCGGGCCCGGACGGCGTGGTGGTGCTGATGGACCTGGGCAGCGCCGTCCTCGCCGCCGAGGCCGCCCTGGAGCTGCTCCCGGTCGAGGTCCGGGAGCGGGTGCGGCTCGCCGACGCCCCCCTGGTGGAGGGGGCGGTGGCGGCGGCGGTGGAGGCGAGCCTGGACGCCGACCTGGAGGCGGTGGCCCGGGCGGCGGAGGCGGCACGGACCGTGGCCAAGCTGGAGCGGCCGGGGTGAGCCGGGCCCGGGCCGAGCTGACGGTCGAGCACGAGCACGGCCTCCACCTGCGCCCGGCCGCCGACTTCGTCCGCCTGGCCGCCCGCTACCGGGCCGAGGTCAGGGTCGGCAACCTGACCCGGGGCGGCAACCGGCGGGCCAACGCCAGGAGCCTGCTCGAGGTGACCGCGCTCGGCGTGGACCGGGGCCACCGCATCCTGCTGGAGGCCGAGGGCGAGGACGCGGAGGAGGCGGTGGCGGCGCTACGACGGCTGGTGGAGTCCGGCTTCGAGACCGGCCGGTGACTCCGGGGCCGGCCGGGGGGATCGGGTTCCGTCCTTCGGCAGGAGGTGCAGGTCGCACCGGGCCGGCGCGGTTCAGGGCCGTTGCCCAAGCCCGTCACCGAGATCGTGGCCATGCACGCTGCCGAGGATGGGCACGGTCCGGCCACGATCGTGGACCTCGTGGGGCAGGGATGACCGCCCGCGCGCCGCCGAAGGCGGCCTCCCGCACCCCGGGTGGCCATGGTGGGCTTACCGTTCGGCCCGGGCCCACGACCGGGCGACGATCGCGGCCTCCCTCGGCGCCGCCCCGGGGCGAGGCCGGGAAGGGCCGAGCAGCCCGGCGGGAGCGCTGCTCCCGCCACCTCGATCCGGCCGTGGCTCCTGATCGGGACCGACGTCGGCTGCCTCCCGAGCCTCGGTCCCTCCCTCGTAGGCCCGGCGCCAGCGTGCTCTCGGAGTTCGGTGAACGCGGATGCCCGGGCGAGGCCGGGCACGCGGCCAGCAGGGGCATGGGTCCGGTCCCCCACGCATCGAGTCACCCGCTCTCCGTGGCCCCGGTCCGAGGATGCGCCCTCCGCCTGGGAGCGTCGCCGGGGATCGCCCTGTCGGCGTCCAGAGCGCTACGCGGTCTCGAGCCCCAGGGCGCGAGCCACCTCGGCCTGACGATCGTCTCGCGTGACCACGATCAATGGCTCCCCGGCCGCGAGCTCGGCCGCGGTCGTCCTCGCCA
>DASRBU010000547.1:0-3247 GCA_035653475.1 Candidatus Dormiibacterota bacterium
CGCTGAGGCAGCGGAGGAGGTTCCGGAGGTTCTCGACGCCGCCCTGCTGGAGGTAGCGGGCGCCCAGCCCGAGGAGCCCCGGATCGCAGCTGGAGGCGGCCTCCAGCTCCAGGTCCCGGCCTCGCTCCCCGGGCCAGGCGAGGAAGGGCGTGCGGGCCCGCCCGCAGGCCCGGCGGAGCCGGTCGAAGCCCTCGGCGAAGGCCCGCCGCCCGCCCAGCAGCCGCAGGCAGACTGCCCAGCACCGCCCCCCGGTGATCTCGGCCACCAGACGGTCGAGGGCCTCCGCGTCCACTCGGGCGGGGTTGCGGAGGTCGATCTCGCCGTAGCCCTCGGGCAGGTCCTCGGCCGCGGTCCTGAGCGCCAGGAGGTCGGTGTCGGAGGTCGAGAGGACGAGCAGGCGGCTCAAAACTCGATCCCCCGCTGGGCCGGGACGCCGGCGTGGAAGTGGTGCTTGACCTCGCGCATCTCGGTGACGAGGTCGGCCGCCTCGATCAGGGCCGGGGTGGCTCCCCGCCCGGTGAGCACCAGGTGGAGTTCGGGGGGGCGTGCCGCGACCAGGGCCAGCAGCTCGGCCTCGCTGATCAGGCCGGCCGCGACCGAGCCCAGGATCTCGTCCAGCACCACCATCCGGTACCGGCCTGAGGAGATGGCCTGGAGCGCCGAGTGGAGGGCGGCCCGGGCGGCGGCGCGATGCTCGTCCATGGGGATGCGGGGATCGCGCAGCCGGTCGATGGTGAAGCCGAGGCCGCCGGTCTCGACCTCGATGCCGGGCAGATGGGCCCTGATGGCCTCGCGCTCGCCGGTCTTCCAGGCGCCCTTGATGAACTGGACGATCTTGACCGGCATGCGGTTGCCCGCCGCCCGCAGCGCCAGCCCGAAGGCGGCGGTGCTCTTGCCCTTGCCCTCCCCGGTGAAGACCAGCAGCAGCCCGCGACGGCGGGCCTTGGCCTCCCTTCGGCGTCGCCTCTCCTCGTCGTCCAATCGCTACCTCCGCGGGTACGAGAGACGGACGGCGAGCCGGCGACCGACGTCGCTGGGCCGGAACGTGTCCGCGCCGCCCGACTCCTCGGCCGTCGGGGCAGGTCTCCTGGCTCCCAGCGTGGGGTCCCCGACCTTGCCTTCCCAGGTCCGATCTGGCCCAGTGGCGCCGCCTGCGCGGCACGGTCGGGACGCTGGCTACAGTGGCGGGACCGCTCCGGCTTTGGACCGGATTCCCTATTGAGCCCTGGTGGGCACCCCGACGTTTGGACTTGTCGAGGACGATCCTACCCCATGGCCGGCCCCCGTGGAGCGGCCGGCTAGAGCCGGTACAGGGCGCGGGCGTTGGCCGACAGGACCCGACGGCCGGCCTCGACCGCCTCCGGAAGGTCCAGGATGCCCCGTTCCACCACCTCGCCCAGGGCCGTGGCCAGGGCCTCGCGTTGGAGCTGGGCGGCGACCAGGTAGACCTCCGGCAGCCGGGAGGCGTCGGTGGCGTAGAGCAGCTTGCTCCAGGGGCAGAGGCCCAGGGCCTCGCGCATGGCCCTGGCGCCGTCGGTCAGCGCCAGGTGGACCGCCAGCGAGAGGTCCATGTAGACGTCGGGGTGGACCGAGCAGAGGTAGGCCGCCTCCCGGTGGTACGGGTAGCAGTGGAGCAGGACCAGGCGCAGGCCGGCGTAGCGGTCGTCGACCAGCAGCGGCCGCAGCCCCAGGGGGGAGGCCTCGGCCAGGTCCTCGTCCAGGTCGCCGATGCCGCAGTGCACCTGGAGCGGCACCCCGAGGCGGACGCATTCCTCGGCGGCGACGAACACCAAGGGGTGACAGAGCGCCTCGCCCTCCAGCCGCGGGCGTCCTTGCCGGGTCCGAGGCGCCTGGCGGAGCCGGGCGTACGCCTCGCGCGTCTCCCGTGGGGAGGGCCGGCGCAGCCGCAGGCTGGAGCGGTAGGCGGCGATGGTCTTGATCCCGACCGCACCCTGCCGGACGGCCTCCGCCAGCGCCGCCCGCACCCCGTCCAGCCAGTCCTCGAGGCGGCGGTGGTGGTCGACCAGACCCTCGGCCACCGTCTCCAGCCGCACGATCTCACGCTGGGGAATGGGCACCGCCGAGCGGTGCTCCTGGGCGCTCATCGAATCGGGCTCGGAGAAGCCGTGGTCCAGCAGCATCTGACCGGTGCGGCTCCGGTGCAGGAGCTCGCGCGCGTAGCGCGACGGCTCCGACATGCGGCGCAGGGTCAGGATGGCGGCCTCGGTCGGGCGGCAGCCGAAGACCGCGGCCAGCCGCTGGATCGCCACCCGGTAGACGAGCGTGTGCTGGGTGTGCTCCTGGTGCTGCCGCGGGTCCTTGGCCTCGCTGAAGCAGGCCCGGAACTCGGCCGCCTCGAGGCGCGCCGGCCATCGCTGCAAGGGATGGCAGTGGTGGTCGACGGCCAGCTCGTTCGCCCAGGACTCGAGGAGCGCGATGGCGGAATGGCTAGTACCTGAAGCGATGCGTCTCGTACTCGAAGACCTCGTCCTCGTCCGCGAAGCCCTCGATGTCGGAGCGCTTGACGGCCAGGTACGACGTCGCCAGCCGGTCGCCCAGCGCGTCCATGAGCACGCGGTCGTTCTCGAGGCGCTCGATCGCCTCCTTCAGGTCGGCGGGGTGCCTGGCGGCCCCCAGGCGGGCCCGCTCCTGCTCGTCCAGCAGGTGCGGATCGACCGTCACCGGCGGGGGGAGCGGAAGCTCCCGCTCCACGCCGTCCAGCCCGGCGGCGATCACCCCTCCCAACGCCAGGTAGGGATTGGCGCTGGAGTCGCAGGCCTTGAGCTCCACGTTGGCCGAGTCGGCCTCACGCCCCCAGAAAGGGGAGGGCAGGCGCAGCGCCGCCTCCCGGTTGTCCGGTCCCCAGACACGGTAGGCGGAAGCCCAGGTCTGGGGCACGAGCCGCCGGTAGGAGTTGACCGAGCCGCAGGTGAGGGCGATCAGGCCCGGGAGGTGCTGCAGGACGCCGGCCACGAAGTGCCGGCCCAGCTCGGAGAGACCTCCGTCCTCACCGGCGAAGCGGTTCCTTCGGCCGGGGCGGTCCCAGGCGGAGAAGTGCAGGTGGCAGCCGTTGCCCGGCTGGTCGGGCCAGGGCTTGGGGGCGAACGAGGCGGCGAGACCATGGCGCGCCGCCACCGCCCGCACCGTCTCGCGGTAGAGGAGGTGGTTGTCCGCGGCGCGCAGGGCCGGGGCGTGCCGCACGGAGAGCTCCTGCTGCCCCCAGCCCAGCTCGGGGTAGTACTGCTCG
>DASRBU010000548.1:0-4733 GCA_035653475.1 Candidatus Dormiibacterota bacterium
GCACGAAGCCGAACTCGGCGCTGGCCCAGAGGACCACGTCCTCGGCCAGCCGGCTCAGGTGGACGGCGATGGCCACCCCGGCGTGGAGGAGGTCGAGCAGGAAGTCGCGGTCGGCGACCGCGTCCATGGTGTTGGCGGAGACGCGGCCGAAGCCCAGCTCGGCCGCCACCACCTCCCGACGCAGGGGCAGGGTGCTGCCGGCCAGGGCGCCGGCCCCCAGGGGCATCTCGTCGGCAGAGCCGTAGGCGTGACGGACCCGGGCCGCGTCGCGGAGCAAGGGCCAGGCGTGGGCCAGCAGGTGCTGGGCCACCGGCACCGGCTGGGCGCGCTGGAGATGGGTGTAGCCGGGCATGATCATCCGGCCCACGGCCGCCGCCCGGTCGGCCAGGGCCGTTGCCACCCCGGCCAGGGCGCGGGCCAGATCGGCGCAGGCGGCCCGGCAGTAGAGCCGCAGGTCGAGCGCCATCTGGTCGTTGCGAGAGCGTCCGGTGTGGAGCCGGGCCCCGGCCTCCGGGTCGAGCTCGGTGAGGCGGCGCTCGACCGCGGTGTGCACGTCCTCGTCCGTCTCCTCGAAGCGGAAGCCGCCGGAGGCCATCTCCTCCGCCACCTGGACCAGGCCGCGCTCGATGCCCTGCAGCTGCGCCTCGGTGATCAGGCCGGCCGCGCGCAGCCCGCGGGCGTGGGCGATGGAGCCGGCGACGTCGAAGGGGGCCAGGCGCAGGTCGAGGCCGAGCGAGGAGGCGAACCGCTCCAGCTCGGGCCGCAGCCCCTCGGCGAAACGGCCGCCGTAGAGCTTGCCCCGGGCTGATCGAGATGGCATCACCCCGTCCCCGGAACGCCCCACCGCCCGTCGGTGGGAGACGGAGGGACGGCCACGAAGCGCGGCATCGTGATGCGATCGCATCGCGACGCCACGCGCACCACGGTCAACCTGGACGACGACGTCCTGGAGGCCGTCCGGGCGATGGCTCGCGTGGAGGGACGTAGCCTGGGGACGGTCATCTCCCGCCTGCTGCGTCGTGGCCTCGCCCCGCCCACGGCGGGCATCGACGAAGGGGACGGGTTCCCGGTCTTCCGGGTCCCCGAGGCCAGCCCGCCGATCGCGGACGAGATGGTCCGGGCCGCCCTCGAGGAAGGCTGATGCAGCTCCTCGACGTCAACCTCCTGGTGAGCCTGGCCTGGTCCAACCACGTCCACCATCGTCCGGCGCTCGACCGGTTCCACCGCCGGCGTGGCGCCCCCTGGGCGACGCCGCTGCTGACCGAGGTCGGCCCCGTGCGCGTCTCCTCCAACCTCTCGGCCATCTCCACCCAGGTGACGCCACGTGAGGCGCTGACCATGCTGGAGCGGATCCGCCGGGTACCGGGGCATCGCTTCATCGAGGACGACCTGGAGCTGGTGGTCGGCCCTCACCTCGGCTCCGGCCTGGTGGCGACCCACCGTCAGGTCACGGACGCCCACCTGCTCGCCCTCGCCCGCCGGCACGGCGGGCGCCTCGCCACCTTCGATCGGGGCATCGCCGCCCTCGACGGCGGCGAGGACGTGGAGCTCGTCCCCACCGGCTGACGCCGCTCCTCCTCTCCGCTCACGGCGTCAGCCGCCTGACCTCGGCCGGCAGCAGGCGCTCCAGGTCCAGCCCCGAGAGCTGGCCCTGCACCTCGGCCGCGGTCCGGGTACCGAGGCCGAAGAGCTTGATGAAGCCGGCCGCCGCCCTCTGGTCGAAGCGATCGCCGCGCCCGTAGGTGGCCAGCTCGGGACGGTAGAGCTGCTGCGGCGCCTTGCGGCCCACCACCATGGCCTGGCCGCGGTTGAGCTTGAGCCGCACCTCCCCGGTGACGTGGCGCTGGGTGGTGGCGACGAAGGCCTGGAGCGCCTCCCGCAGCGGGCTGAACCAGAGGCCGTCGTAGGCCAGCTGGGCCCACTGGGCGGCTACCTGGTCCTTGAAGCGGGCCACGTCCTTGGTCAGGACGATGTCCTCCAGGGCGCGGTGGGCCTGGAGCAGCAGCACCGCCGCTGGGGCCTCGTACACCTCGCGCGACTTGATCCCGACCAGGCGGTTCTCCAGGTGGTCGATGCGACCCACCCCGTGCGCCCCGCCCAGCCGGTTCAGGGTCTCGACCAGCTCCACCGCCGGCAGGGGGCGGCCGTCCAGGGTCGTCGGCACCCCTTCCCGGAAGCCGATCTCCAGGTAGAGGGGCTCCTCGGGCGCCCGCCCGGGATCGACCGTCCAGGCCCAGACGTCGGGGGGCGGCTCCTGCCAGGGGTCCTCGAGCACGCCGGCCTCGATGGAGCGACCCCAGAGGTTCTCGTCCACCGAGTAGGGGGAGTCCCGGGTCGCCGGCACCTCGACCCCGTGCCGGCGCGCGTACTCGATCTCGTCCTCGCGGTTCATGCCCCAGTCGCGCACCGGGGCCACCACCTCCAGCTCCGGGGCCAGGGCGGCGGTGGTGAGGTCGAAGCGCACCTGGTCGTTGCCCTTGCCGGTGCAGCCGTGGGCGATGGCGACCGCCCCCTCCCGGCGGGCGATCTGGACCAGCATGGCCGCGATCAGCGGCCGCCCCAGGGCCGTGGCCAGCGGGTAGGCGCCCTCGTACACGGCCCCGGCCTGGAGCGAGGGCCAGACGAAGTCGCGCAGGAAGGGGACCCGGCCGTCGACCACGTAGGCGGCCACCGCGCCCGTGCGCAGCGCCCGGCGCTGGATCGCGTCCAGATCCTTCTTCTCGCCCAGGTCGACGGTCAGGGCCACCACCTCGTAGCCCTGCTCGGTCAGCCAGCGGATGGCCACCGAGGTGTCCAGCCCGCCCGAGTAGGCCAGCACCAGCTTCTTACGCTCCGGCACCCAGGAACCTCCTCAAACGCTCGCCGGCGGCGGGGTCGGCCAGCACCACCAGGATGGTGTCGTCGCCGGCCACCGTGCCCACCACCTCCTCCAGCTCCGCCTCGTCCACGGCCCGGGCCACCAGGTTGGCGCTACCCGGCGTGGTGCGGACCACGGCCAGGAACTCCACCTGGCGGATGGAGAGCACCAGCTGGCTCGCGATCGCGGCCGCGTCCTGGTAGCCGGCGCCGGTGCGGATCAGGCCCAGCTCCTGGATGTCGCGGGAGACGGTGGCCTGGGTGGCCCGAAACCCGCGCTCGGCCAGCGCCCGGGCCAGCTCCTGCTGGGTCTGGACGGGCGCTCCCCGGACCAGCTCCAGGATCGCCCGCTGTCGTCGCTCCTTCACGCTCCGGCCCGGGCCCGCCGCATGCCGGCCGCGGCCCGGTCCAGCTCGTCCGGTGTGATCACCAGCGGCGGCACCGTGCGCACGGTCCGCTCGTCGACCGCGTTGACGATGACCCCCTCCTCCAGGCATCGGGCTTGGAAACGCTTCGCCACCGGCTCCTCGAACACCACCGCCTGCATCAGGCCGCGCCCTCGCACCGTGGCCGCGCCGTCGAGGCCCGCGAGGGCCGCCCGCAGCGACTCGCCCATCTCGGCGGCGTGGCCCACCAGCCCCTCCGACTCCACCACCTCCAGCACCGCCAGGGCGGCGCTGCAGGCCAGCGGGTTGCCGCCGAAGGTCGAGCCGTGGTCGCCCGGCTCCAGCACGTCCGCCCGGGGCGCCGCCAGGCAGGCGCCGATGGGCACGCCCCCGCCCAGGCCCTTGGCCAGGGTCATCACGTCCGGCGTGATCCCGTGGTGCTGGTGGGCGAACCACCGTCCGGTGCGACCGAGCCCGGTCTGGACCTCGTCCAGGATCAGGAGCAGGTCCTGCTCGTCGCACCAGGCGCGCACCCCCTCCAGGTAGCCGTCGGGCGGGGGCACGACCCCGATCTCGCCCATGATCGGCTCCAGCATCACGGCCACGGTGCGCTCGCCGGTGGCCCGGCGGAGGGCGTCCAGGTCGCCGTAGGGCACGTGCACGAAGCCGGGCGGGAGGGGCGCGAAGGGGTCGGCGTACTTGGGCTGGCCGGTGGCGGTGACGGTGGCCAGGGTGCGCCCGTGGAAGGAGCCCTGGGCGGTGATGATCTCGTAGGCGCCGCCGCGGTGCCGCCTGCCCCACTTGCGCGCGATCTTGATCGCGGCCTCGTTGGCCTCGGCCCCGCTGTTGGCGAAGAACACCCGGCTGGGGAAGGACAGCTCGACCAGGCGCCGGGCGAGCCGGACCTGGGGTTCCGTGTAGTACAGGTTGGAGGTGTGGATCAGACGGGCGGCCTGCTCGGCGACCGCTCGCGCCACCGCCGGGTGGGCGTGGCCGAGCAGGTTGACGGCGATGCCGGCCACCAGATCCACGTACTCCCGTCCGGCGTCGTCGCGCACCAGCGCCCCCCGCCCCTCGACCAGGGTCACGGGCAGGCGGTTGAAGGTGCCCATCAGGTAGGTGCGCTCGGCCTCGATCAGCTCCCGGGTGGTCATCCCCCTCCCTCCTCGCGCGTGACCATGGTGCCGATGCCGGACTCGGTAAACAGCTCGAGCAGCAGGGCGTGGGGCTGCCGGCCGTCGATGATGTGGGCCTGGGGCACGGCGTCAAGCGCGCGCAGGCAGGCCTCGAGCTTCGGGATCATGCCCCCGCCCACCCGGTTCTGCTCGACCAGGCGCCGGGCCTGGGCACGGTCCAGCTCGGTGATGACCCTCCGCTCGCCGTCCAGCACCCCGGGCACGTCGGTGAGCAGGATCAGCTTGGCCGCGCCTAGCGCCACCGCGATCTCGGCCGCCACCGTGTCGGCGTTGATGTTGTAGGAGAGGCCGTCGT
>DASRBU010000549.1:0-30061 GCA_035653475.1 Candidatus Dormiibacterota bacterium
TGGGCCGGGTGGTGGTGGACGCCTCGGGCGACGGCGACGTCTACGCCGGGGCCGGGGCGGCCTTCGAGACCGACATCCATCCCGGCTCCATCCACCACTGCGTCAACGTGGCCTGGCTCTGGGGCGGCGTGGACATGGATCGCTGGATCCGGTTCAAGCGCGAGCAGCCGGAGCGGCTGGCCGAGCTGCGGGCGCGCTCGATCGAGACCGTGGGCGTGTTCGAGCGGCCCCACGTCAGCTGGCGCAACGACATCGCCCTCTTCCTGGGCCCGCGGCTGAGCGGCCTGAACGGGCTCGACGCCGACGACCTGACCGCGGTCGAGGTGGAGTCCCGCCGGCGCATGCTCCAGCTGCTGGAGCTCTACCGCCGTCACGCCCCCGGCTTCGAGACCGCCTGGGTCCTGGAGACCGCCTCCCAGGTGGGCGTCCGGCACACGCGCCGGCTGGTCGGGGTGCGGCCCATCGTCCGTGACGAGTGGGAGCGGGGGGTGGTCTACGAGGACGAGGTGGGCGTGAGCCCCAGCCTCTCTCCCGCCTTCCCCAGCGTCTCGATCCCGCTCGGGAGCCTCCTCCCCGAGCGGCTCGAAGGCCTGCTCGCGGCCGGGCGCACCATCGCCAGCGACGCCCAGTCCCACATCTTCCTGCGCGAGATCCCGCAGTGCTGGGTCACCGGTCAGGCGGCCGGGGTGGCCGCGGCCGTGGCCGCGGCCCGGGGCGTGCTCCCGCGCCGGGTGGAGGTGAGGGAGGTCCAGGCGGAGCTGCGCCGCCAGGGCGTCTTCCTGCAGGTGCCGGTGCCCGCCTGAGGCGGGCGTCGGCCCGGCCGTCACACGGCCTGGGCCACGCCCAGGTAGGCGGTCATCACCTCCGGGTCGGCGATCACCCGCTCGGGCTCCCCCTCCGCGATCACCCGGCCGAAGTCGAGCACGGTCACGGTGTCGGAGATCTCCTGGATGAAGCCGACGTTGTGGGCCACCACCAGGATGCTCAGACCGTGGTCCCGGCGCAGCCGGCGGAGCAGCTCGGCCACGCGTCGGATCTCCTCATCCCCCAGCCCCGAGGTGGGCTCGTCGAGCATGAGCAGGCGTGCCCCACCGGCGATGGCCCGGGCCACGTCGACCACCTTCTGCTCACCCAGGCTGAGGTCGCCGGCCTGCACCTGCCAGCGCCCCTCAGGAAGCCCCACCTGCCGCAGGGCCTCCGCGGCCAGGCCGGTGACGAGGGCCTGGCGGCGACGCGAGGCCCAGCCCCCGGCCAGGTCGCGGAGCAGGCTCCAGCGCTGGCTGCCGTAGAGCCCCAGGACGACGTTGTCCAGGACCGTGAGGTCCGGCACCAGCGAGGGGTTCTGGAAGGTCCGGGAGACGCCGCGGGAGCGGATGACGTGGGCCGGGCTGCGGCTGACGTCGACCTCGTCGACGAGGATCCGTCCCGAGGTGGCCCGGAGCAGCCCGCTGGCGCAGTTCAGCAGGGTGGTCTTGCCCGCCCCGTTGGGGCCGACCAGGGCGTGGATGGTGCCGGAGCGCACCCGGAAGCTGACGCCGTCCAGGGCCCGGACCCCGCCGAAGACCATGCTCACCTCCTCCACCACCAGCGCGTGCTCCCGCGTCGTCCCTCCGCCCGCGGGCCGCCGCCCGTCCGGGGTGACGCCGGCTGGGCCCGGAGACGGGGCGGCGGCCCGGCCCGGTGCCCACCTCCGGGCGAGGCCACGGACGCCGGGCAGGCGTCGCCAGCCAGCGTCGATCAGGCCGAAGATGCCGTCCGGGAGGACGACGAGGAAGGCGAGGAAGATGAGGGCGAAGATCAGCGCCTCGGCGGCGCCCGCGCCCTGCATGAGCTGGGGCAGGGCGGTGAAGATGAGGGCGCCGATCAGCGGGCCGGCCAGGCTGCCGATGCCGCCCACCACCAGCATGGCGAAGAGCGTGATCGATTGGCTGGGGTCGAAGGTCTCGGGCGCCAGGTAGCCGTAGGCCAGCGAGAGGGGCAGCCCGGCCGCCGCCGCCAGCACGGCCGAGAAGACGAAGGCCCAGAGCTTGGCCAGCCGCACCCGGACCCCCAGCGTCCCCGCCACCGGCTCGCTCTGCTTGAGCAGCCGCAGCGCCCGACCGGCGCGACCGTTGGCGTAGTTGGAGGCCAGCACCACCGCCACCAGCAGCATGGCCCAGGCCAGCCAGTAGAGCCACGGGCCGTTGGCGGTGAGGTCGAGCGGACCCCAGGAGAGCGGCGGGACGGGCAGGCCGGTCTCGGAGTGGGTGATGGGGTCGAGAGCGTTCCCACCCAGGACGTTGTAGAGGACGAAGGCGAAGAAGAAGGTGGTCAGCACCGCCCCGAAGTGGCGGAGCTGGACCATGGCGCTGCCGATGACGGCGCTCAGCACCGCCACCAGGGCGAGGGTGATGGCCAGCGCGGGGAGCACCCCCAGGTGGGCCTCGGAGCGGAGGGCGGTGATCGCATAGGCGCCGATGCCGACGAAGGCGAACTGGCCGAAGTTGGCTTGGCCCAGGTAGCCCGAGAAGACGTCGAGGCCGACGGCCGCGATCCCCCAGCACATGGAGAGGACGACCACGTAGCGGAGGCCGGCCTCCAGCGGCAGCAGGCCGATCAGGGCCAGCACGGCCAGGATCAGGAGCGCGACCGGCAGGGTGTGGCTGTGGGCCCTAGCCGCGAGCCACATTCGTCCCCTCCGGGGTGCTCATGCCGACGCCGGGCCGGCGGGCGGGTTCGGGCGATGGGGCCCACCGCGGGCCGCCGGCGCCGCCGGCGGCCGCGATGAGCCCATCGGGCGCGGGCTCGGCCTGCGCCTCCGTTCCTTCCCCCCCTTCCCTCGCGGGGAACGCCGCTCACCGCCGGGGACGCTCGAGGACACGGCTACAGTCGCTCCACCACGTCGTGGCCGAAGATGCCGTTGGGACGTACCAGGAGGGTGACGATGAGCAGCGCGAAGACGGCAAGGATGGAGAACTCCTGTCCGCGGAAGGCGGTGACCACGTTCGAGACCACACCCACCACCACCCCCCCGACGAAGGCCCCGGGCAGGCTGGTCATGCCACCCAGGAGGGCGGCGGTGAAGGCGTAGAGCAGGAAGTTGTCCATCATGTCGGTGGAGAGCAGGGCGGCGGGGACGGTGAGCAGCCCCACCACCACCGCCACCAGGCCGGCGAGCAGCCAGGCGAGGGCGCTCAGGCGGCGGGTGTCGGCCCCCAGGAGACGCGCGATCTCGGGCCGGTCGGCGATACCGCGGAGCAGGAGCCCGGTGGTGGTGCGGTTGTAGAGGAGCCAGAAGGCGACGGCCAGGCCCCCCGCCACCCCGACCGTGACCAGCGAGATCAGGCTGACGCGGACGCCGCCCACGGCCACGGCCGCGCCGGGCAGGAAGTGGGGGAAGGCGAAGGGCTGGCCCACCCCCCAGAACAGGTTCATGACCGCGAACAGGAGCAGGTACACGGCCAGGGTGCGGATGGCCAGGTTCAGGGTGCCGGCCTCGCCCCGGGGCAGGATGCCGCCCAGGTAGACGACCACCCCGAGCGCGCCGGTGGCGAGGAAGCCGAGCAGGATGGCCAGCCCCAGGGGCAGGCCGCTGCGCACCGCCAGCAGGTAGGCGACGAAGGTGCCGAAGGTGGCGATGTTGCCCTGGGTGAAGTTCGGGATCCCGGTGGCCTTGAAGAGCAGGACGATGGAGAAGGCGAGCATCCCGTAGACGAGCCCGGCCGCCACCCCGCTGATCGCGGCCGAACCGAGGAGCCCCATCCCTCAGCGCCCGCCGCCGGCCTCCACCCCGGCCCCCGTGCCCTCGATCACGCCTGGGTCGAGCTCACCACCGGCATGGTGCCGATCGAGACCAGCTGCCGGTTCTTGCTGGTGAACTCGTACATGGTCCGCTCGCCGACGTTGTTGCCGGGGCCGTAGCTGATCGGGGTGAAGACCGAGGCGGCGTTGGCGTCGCGCATCCCCTGGAGGGTCTTCACCAGCCCCTCCCGGGTCAGGTTGGGCCCCGCCTTCTTCAGGGCGTACACGAAGAGCTGGGCGGTGCCGCAACCCCAGAGGGTCTCCATCGTGATCCGGGTCCCAGGCTGGTACTTGTCGATGATCTGGATGCACTGCCTGGCCTGCTGGCTGGAGGCGGGGGCGTTGGGGCCCGGGGCGTAGAGCATGTCGTCGGCGGCCTCGGGGACGGCGTTGATGAAGGTCTCGTCGGCCATGGTCTGGAGTCCCAGGATGCGCTTGGCGGGCAACGCCCCCTGAGCCACCACCGCGGTCACGTAGCGGGCGCAGTCGGTCGGGTCGGTGCTGACGAACAGGAAGTCGGGGTGCATCTGCTTCATGCGCAGGACGTAGGGGGTGTAGTCGGTCGTGCCCTGGCTGACCTGGTCGTAGCCCAGCCAGGTCCCGCCCGCCTTCTGGGTGGCCTGGATGGCCTCCTGGACGGTCTGGGCCGTGTCCGCCGTCTTCCCGACCAGGGCGTAGACGGTGCCTTTCCCGTACCGCTTCAGCGCGTTCTCGATCACCGTCACCGTCTGGTCGCGGTAGACGGGCATGACCAGGAAGAGGTAGCGGTCGCCCGGGTAGGGGTTGCCCTGGTAGGGGAACAGATAGGGAATCCTGGCCTGCTGCAGGATGGGCACGATGGCCTCGGCGGGCACCGTACCGTAGCCCCCGAAGACGGCGAAGACGGGCTTGCTGATGAAGGTGCGGACGTTGGCCACCGCCTTGGGCGCGGTGTAGGCGTCGTCGAGCACGGTCTGCTGGATCTTGCGTCCGTAGATCCCCCCGCTGGCGTTGACCTGGGCGAAGACGGCCTGGGCGCCGGCCTGGGTCAGGCTGGCGGAAGCGCTCACGATCCCCGTCTCGGCGTTGGTGGTGCCGATCTGGATGGAGTTGCTCGTGACCCCGGGGGCGGTCGCTCCCCCTCCCCCCTGGGAGGCCGAACCGCCGCAGGCCGCGATCACCAGGGTTGCCAGAGCGACCGCCGTCACCGGCAGCCAGCGCCCACGCTCCATCTCACTCTCCTCCCTCGGGCATGCCGCCCTCGCTCCCGGCGCCCCGGGCGCCCTCTCCTGCCCGGTCCCCGGGCCGCGCCCGCCACATTAATTCAAACAACCGGACAGTAGATTGTCAAACCGGCCTGGCAGGCCAGGACCGGCGGTGCAGGACCCCGAGGGAGAGACGCCGGACGTGGCCCCGTGCCACCCTGGTCCCGGACCCGGCCGGTATCGGCGCTTCGACCTGAGCGAGGAGGTGGCATGAGCACGATCCTGGACGAGGTGAAGTATCAGGTGGCGATCGCCAACCGCATCCTGGCCGAGCTGGGGCTGGCCACCGGCGTCCTGGCCTCGCTGGGCCACGCCAGCATGCGCGTGCCCTCCGCCCCGGAGACGTTCGTGGTCAAGGGCCGGGGCTATCGGATCGACGCCCTGGCGGCCATGCGCCCCGAGGACATGGTGGTCTGCGACCTGGAGGGGAACAAGCTGGAGGGGCCGCCCGGGTCCACCCAGTGCTTCGAGGTCAAGATGCACTCCTGTCTCTACAAGGCCCGTCCCGAGGTGCAGGCGGTGGTGCACGTGCACCCGCGCTTCACGGTCCTGATGAGCGTCCTCGGCGCCGAGCTGGTGCCCATGTGTCAGGAGGGCATCCAGCCCGGCCAGGGCTTGCACGGCTGGGCGCGCGGCGAACCGCTCCCGATCTATCCGCACGCCCGGACGGTCCAGACCGAGGAGGAGGGGATGGAGGTGGCACGCACCCTGGGCGACCACGTGGCCGTGCTCCTGCGGGGCCATGGCGCCACCACCGTCGGCGCCACCTTGGAGGAGGCGGTGATGAACATGGCCTTGCTCGAGGAGCAGGCGCGCATGAACTGGTACGCGTGGTGCGCAGCCGGCCCCGACCACCCCCGGATCACCCCGGAGCAGGTGGAGGAGATGGTGGACCGGCCGCCGCTGGCCGAGCTCCCCCACTTCCGCGAGGTCCTGGCCCGACGCGGGAGCCAGCCGCGGGTGGCCGGCGCCTGGCAGTACTACGCGGATCGGGCGGCGAGGGAGCTGGGCTGAGGGCCGCCCGTGGCCGGGGCGGCGGTGGGGCGAGGGCTTGCCGGCTGGCGACCGCGGCCGCCGGCGACGGTCCTCCGGATCGCCCCTCTCCGCCTGCCGGGGCGCCCGGCCGAGGGGTTGATAACTACTTTAGAAGTGAGTATGCTCGAAACGGAGGTGAGGCCCCTGGACGGTGATCCGGCCCTCCGGATGCTCCGGCATCCGGACCTGGCCCGGAGCGCGCGATCCGCAGGGCGGGCATGGCCATACCCCGGCGGTCCGCCCGGGGCAGGGCCGCCGCGCTGCGCCTCCGGCCCCGGGGCGGGGCCGCGACCGGTGCACCCGCACCGTCTCGACCGCCACCGTGGCTTCCGCCTTCGGGCGACCGGCCCGGGGCAGGAAGGACCTCGGCGGGCCGCCTCCGGCTCCGGCGGCGAGCGAGGGATCGAGTGCGCACCCAGGGAGGGAGTCGACCATGGCCACGATCGACCGGAGTGAGCTGCGCGGTCCGGCCGGGGGAACGGCGTCGCCACCGGGTGAGGCCGGCGCCCTCATCGCTCGTCTGGAACGTCTGCCCTTCACCCGGATGCACCTTGGGATCGCCGGCATGCTCGGGGCCGGCACCCTCCTGGACGCCTTCGATTCGCTGATCATCGCCTCGGCCGCGGTCGTGATCGCGACCACCATGCACCTCGGGCTGGCCAGCGTCGGGGTGCTGATCAGCGCCGCCTACCTGGGGCAGTTCGTGGGCGCGCTGGCTTTCGGTGGGCTGAGCGAGATGGTCGGTCGCCGCCCCGCGTTCATCGGCGCGTTGCTGATCTTCGGGGGCCTCAGCCTGGTCACGGCCGCTGCCTGGAACTACCAGAGCCTGCTCGTCCTGCGCTTCCTGCAGGGCATCGGCCTGGGCGCGGAGGTCCCCATCGCGGGAGCGCTCTTCAACGAGCTGGTGCGGGGCCGCACCCGCGGGCGGGTGGTGCTGCTCTATGAGTCGGTGTATCCCTGGGGCATCCTCCTGGCGCCTCTGGTGGCCGCCGGCCTCTACGCACTGGTCGGCCAGGCGCTGGGCTGGCGACTGCTCTTCGTCCTCGGCGGCCTCGCCCTGGTGCCGGCGGTCGTGGCCTGGTTCGCCCTTCCCGAGTCGCCGCGCTGGCTGGTCGAGCACGGCCACCCCGAGTCGGCCGAGCGGGTGGTCCGGCGGCTGGAGGCGTCGGCGCGCCGGCGGCAGGAGCTGCCCCCGGTCGGCCCCGTCGCCCTCCCCTCACCTCGGCCCACCCGTTTCGGCGAGCTCCTGGCGCCTCCCTACCGGCGGAGGACGCTGGTCAGCTGGACGCAGTGGTTCACCGCCTACTTCGTCACCTACGGTCTGACCACCTGGCTGCCGACCCTGTACGTGCGCATCGGCGGGCTGCCGGTGACCTCCTCGCTCCTGCTCACCTCCCTCAGCAGCCTGGTGGGCAACCTCCCGATCGCGTACCTCTTCGCGCTGACCGCCGACCGCGTCGGCCGCAAGCCGTTCTTCGTCGGCGGGTTTGCCCTGGCCGTGCTGGGGGCCGCCTTCGGTCTGGCCGTGGTGGTGGCGGGGGGACACCCCCACTGGCCGGTGCTGTTCGCCAGCGGCCTGGCCATGCAGGTCGGGGTGGGGTGCAGCAGCCTCGGCGTGTACCTGTACACCCCGGAGCTGTTCCCCACCCGCATGCGCGCCTGGGCGACGGCCACGGGCAGCAGCTGGAATCGCATCGGTGCCTTCATCGCTCCGTCCGTGATCGGGGTCCTGCTGGGCTCCGGGCTGGGCATCGGAGGGGTGTTCGCCATGTTCGGTGTGGTGGCGGCGGCTGGGGGCGTGGTGCTCGCCCGCTGGGGGCTCGAGACCCGGCGTCGCACCCTGGAGGAGCTGTCGCGGTAGCCTCGATGCTGGGGAACGGGATGGCGGCGACGCCGGAGTGGATCGATGGCCACCTGCTCGAGCTCCTGGGGCGCAGCCCGGGACGATCCCGCCTGGCGGCCGAGCTGGGGGCCGGGCTGGGCCTGGGGCGGCCGGAGCTGGACGCCAGCCTGGAGCGCCTGTCGGCGCGACGCCGGGTGCTGGTGGTCGACCACCCGCCGCCCGACCGTCACCTGGCCCGGGCCGACCTGCGGGTGGTGAGCGAGTTGCCGGAGGGGCTTCCCCGGGAGGAGGCCGAGGCCCGGGCGGTGGCCGCGGCGGCCGCGGTCTGGGAGGCCTGGCTGCGTCAGTTCCTGGCCGTCCACCGGTGCGGATGAGGCCGGGAGCGGCCGCCGGAGCGGTGGTGCCCTCCGGCGACGGCACCGGGGGCGGAGGAGCGAACCAGGAGGAACGGATGCGAGTCGCGGTCGACGTGGGCGGTACCTTCACCGATGCGGTTGCCTTCGACCGGCGGACGAGATCGATCCTGATGGGCAAGGTGCCGACCCGGACCGGCGATCTCGTCGGGGGCGTGCTGGAGGCGATGCGTCGTCTGAGGCTGGAGGCCCCGGCCGTGGATCAGCTGGTGCATGGCTCCACGCTGGCCATCAACGCCATCGTGGAGCGTCGTGGTGCCCGCACCGCCCTCCTCACCACCAGGGGCTTCCGGGACGTCTACGAGATCGGGCGCATCAACCGACCCGACTCCTTCAACCTCTTCTTCCGCAAGCACCGCCCGCTGATCCCCCGCGACCTGGTCTTCGAGGTCGACGAGCGCATGCTCGCCGACGGGACCGAGGAGCGGCCCCTGGACGAGGCCGAGATCGAGGGCATCGCGCGCGAGCTGGAGCGCCGGGGCGTGGAGTCGGCGGCGGTGGTTTTCCTGCACTCCTATCGCTGGCCGGAGCACGAGCGCCGGGCGGCGGCGGTGTTGCAGACGGCCCTGCCCGGGCGCTACGTGGTCGCCTCCCACCAGCTCTCCAGGGAGTACCGCGAGTTCGAGCGGACCTCCACCGCCGCGGCCAGCGCTTACGTGGGGCCGCTGATCAGCGGGTACCTGGGGGAGCTGGAGCGCCGCCTGCGCCACCAGGGGATGCGCGGTGAGATCCTCCTCATGCAGTCGAGCGGGGGCATGTCCGACCTCGCCTCGGCCCGGGTTCGATGCCTGCAGATGCTGGAGTCGGGACCTGCCGGCGGCGCGGTCGGGGCCGGCCTGGTGGGCCAGGAGCTGGGGCTCGACAATCTGATCGCCTTCGACATGGGGGGGACCACGGCCAAGGCCTGTGTGGTCCGCCGCGGACGGCCCAACCTGGCCGGCGACTACTTCATCGGCGGCTACGAGGAGGGCCTGGCGGTTCGCATCCCCATCCTGGACATCGTCGAGATCGGCACCGGAGGGGGGAGCGTGGGCTGGATCGACGAGGGGGGTGGCCTCCACGTCGGCCCCCGCAGCGCCGGGGCCGAGCCCGGTCCGGCCTGCTACGGTCGGGGTGGGGGCGAGGCCACGGTCACCGACGCCAGCGTGCTCCTGGGCGAGATCGGGACCGAGCCGGTTCCCGGCTCGGAGCTGGTGCTGGACGCGGGCGCGGCCGAGCGCGCGATCCGCACCCGCCTGGCCGGCCCCCTGGGGCTCGACCCGGTCCGGGTCGCCTGGGGCCTGCTCGAGATCGCCACCTCGTCCATGGCCAACGCCGTGCGCTCGGTGACCACCCAGCGGGGCCTCGATCCCCGGGACTTCACGCTGGTCGCCTACGGCGGCGGCGGCCCGGTGCGGGCGGTGGCGGTCGCGCGTGAGCTGCACGTCCCCCGAGTGGTCGTTCCCCGGGCCCCGGCCACCTTCGCCGCCCTGGGCATGCTGCTGGCCGACCGACGTCACGACCACGTCCAGACGGTGTTCGCGGGCCTGGATGGCGTGGCCATGGAGGATCTGGAGACCGCCTTCGCCGCCCTCGAGGTGGAGGCGCGGGAGGAGCTGCTGGCGGATGCCGCCGGCCCGGTCGAGGTGCACTACGAGCGAGCGGCGGACATGCGCTACCGGGGCCAGGAGCACGCGGTCACGGTCCTGGTCCCCCCGGGGAGGCTCGACGAGCCGGCCCGGGCCCGGCTCAAGGCCGCCTTCGACGCCGCCCACCTGGAGCGGTACGGTCACCACGCCCCGGAGGAGCCGGCCGAGTTGGTCAGCATCCGTCTCTCCGCCACCGTCGCCAACCTCAGGCCCGAGTTCCCCTGCTTGCCTCCGGGTGGCGCCGCTCCCCCGGCAGAGGCCGTGGTCGGGACACGAGCCGTGACCTTCTCCCCGGGTACGGGATCGATCTCCTGCCCCCGTTACTGGCGGCAGGCGTTGCTGGCCGGCAACCGGATCACGGGCCCGGCGCTGATCGAGGAGCCGTCGACGGTCACGGTAGTGCCGCCCGACGCTCGCGTCACCGTCCACCCTGGCGGCCACCTGGTGATCGACCTGCTGACCTCGTCCGGAGGCCGGGGATGAGCGATCCCTCCGTCGATCCGATCACCGCCGAGATCGTCCGCAACGCCGTGGTCGCCATCACCGACGAGATGAAGACCAACCTCATGCGGACCGCCTACAACATGATCATCTACGAGGCCCTGGACTTCACCGTGGGGCTCTTCGACCACCGAGGCGAGACCATCTCCATCGGCCTCGGCCTGCCCATGTTCATCCGCGGTCTCTCCGATGCCGTCAAGGCCAAGCTCGACTTCTATACCCCCGAGGGCATCGAGCCCGGCGACGTGCTGCTGACCAACGACTCCTACCTGATGGGCAGCCACCTCAACCACATGATCTTCACCCTGCCCATCTTCCACCGCGGGCGCCTGGTGGCCTTCGCCTCCTCGATGGCGCACTGGCAGGACGTCGGCGGCGTGCTCGGTGGGCAGACCCGGGACATCTACTCCGAGGGCCTGCAGCTGCCGATCGTCAAGATCTTCAAGCGGGGTGTGCAGGACCGGGAGTTGACCGAGATCATCCGCGCCAACGTGCGCTTCCCCGACCTGGCCATGGGCGACTTCAGGGCCCAGGTGGCGGCCATCCGCACCGGCGAGCGGCGGTTCCTGGAGCTGCTCGACCGCTACGGGCAGGACCAGGTGCTGGGCGGCATCCGGCTCTGCTTCGACCAGAGCGAGCGGGCGGCCCGAGCGGCGGTGGCCAGGATCCCGGACGGGAGCTACGAGGCCGAGTCCTTCATGGACGACGACGGGGTGAGCGTGGGCCGCCACATCCCGGTCCGGGTGCGGGTGACGGTCGAGGGCGAGGAGATGACCATCGACCTCTCGGGCTGCGCGCCTCAAGTCCCGGGCTACTTCAACTCGGGGCCCACGGCCGGGCGCTCGGCGGCCCAGGTCGCGTTCAAGTGCCTGACCACCCCGCGTCTCCTCCCCATCAACGACGGCGCCTTCCGACCCCTGCGGATCGTGCTGCCGCCGGGTCGGGTGATCAGCGCTCGCAAGCCGGCGGCCACCCGCTGGTGGATGACCGTGCCCATGACGGTGGTGGACACGATCTTCAAAGCCCTGGCCCCGGCCTGGCCGCAGGGCGTGATCGCAGGGCATCACGCCGACCTCTGTGCGGTCAACGCCTACGGGGTGGACGAGCGCACCGGTCGCTTCTTCCTGCACGTTGGGGTGGGGCTGGGCGGTGGCGGCTGGGGGGCCACGCAGCGCAGCGACGGGGTGAGCGCCACCGTGTGCATCAACGACGGCGACACCCACAACACCCCGGTGGAGGCGGCGGAGTCCAGGTTCCCGGTGGTGGTGGAGGAGTACCGCCTGCGCCAGGACTCGGGGGGGCCGGGGCGGCATCGCGGTGGCCTGGGAACCCGCCGTCGGGTACGGATGCTGACCGCGGCCTTCCTCAACAGCCAGATCGAGCGCACCCGGTGTGCGCCCTGGGGGCTGGACGGGGGTCGGGCGGGGGCCCCCAACCGGATCACCGTGCTCCGCGCCGACGGCGAGGAGGTCACCTTCCCCAACGGGAAGCTGGACTCCTTCCCCCTGAGCCGCGGCGACCGGTACGTGGTCGAGATCGGGGGTGGGGGCGGCTTCGGCAACCCTCTGGAGCGTCCGCCGGAGGCGGTGGCCGAGGACGTCCGGCTGGGATACGTCTCGGCCGAGGCGGCACGTCGGGAGTACGGTGTGGTCCTGTCACCGGCGGAGACGGGCGAAGTCGGAGTGGACGAAGAGGCCACCCGGCGGCTCCGCCGGCGACTGGTGAGCCGGTCGACCACGGACCGGGCGCGGCGAGGTGACGTCACCGGGGGCGGTGATCCCCCGCTCGCAAGATCGAGGGAGGCGGCGGATGACGGTACGGATGGTTCGTTTCCAGGGCTGGCGGACGGGTCTGGTGGTGGAGGCCGGCGGCGAGCGGGTGGTGGATCTGGTGGCCAGCCTCCCCGCCTTCGCCCGTGAGCGGCCGGCGGAGGCCGACCTGCTCCGTTCGCTGCTCCCGAGCCCGACGGGCGGCTGGGAGCCGGTGATCGGTGCCGGGGCGGAGGCACGGGCCGCGCTCGAGACGTTCCTGGACGTGGCCGCCGGGGTGCTCGGGAGCGGTCCCGACGAGGGATGGGTCGCCTACGACCTCGGCCGGGTGGAGCTGGAGGCGCCCCTGCCCTCGCGCGAGCTCCGCATCTTCGCCGCCGGGGGCAACTTCGCCGACCACGTGGCCCGCATCCAGACCCGGCAGGGGGCGTCGGTGACCGCCGAGGAGGTGGCGCGCCGGGTGCAGGAGGAGAAGCGCGCCGGTGCCCCGCCCTGGGGGTTCCTGGTGCTGCCCGGCCTGGTGCGCGGCGACCTGGCCACGGTCGCGCCCCCCCGGGGCACCCGATACCTCGACTACGAGGCCGAGGTGGCGGCGGTCCTGGCCGGGGGCGGACGCGACCTGCGCCCGGAGCAGGTGCGCTTCTGGGCCGCCGCCCCCTTCAACGACCTGAGCCTCCGCGACGGCCAGGAGGGGGGCGAGGCGATCGACCGGGGCCACTACACCTGGGCGCTGAGCAAGAACTTCGAGTCCGGCAAGAGCTGCGGCCCCTGGCTCACCGTCTCCGACCGGCTCGGGCTCGATCGCCTCGAGGTCCGCTGCCACGTCAACGGGGAGCTGCGGCAGGCCTTTTCCACCACCGCCATGCTCTATGCGTTCGGCGAGCTGGCCGCCTTCCTCTCCCGGTTCATCGAGCTCCGGCCCGGAGACGTCATCACCTCCGGCACCGGTGCCGGGACGGCGCTGGACAGCGGCCGGGATCGTTACCTCCGGCCAGGTGACCTGGTCGAGGTCGAGGTCGCCGGGCTGGGGCGGCTGCGCAACCGCGTGGTGGGGTAGGCGGCCGCCCGTCTCGGCCCTGCGGCGTTGACGTGGCCCGCCGTCCCGCCTACCATACCTACTTCGGTGGTGAATAGCGAGCCGAAGGCCCGGGTGGGGTCCGTGCCCCCGGGCGTGACGGAGCCGGCCTCCGGGGCCGTCCCGCGGGGACGTCGGGCGGCGGACCGCGACCGCCGGCGGGTCGGGTGGCATGGCCGCCGAGCCCCGGAGGAAGGGCAGGGAGCGGCGGCCCCGGCCGGCCCCGGTCTGGCGGGCGCGCTCGCGGGGTGCTGGAGGAGGAGGGCATGGAACCACGCAAGGTGATCGTCACGGTCGCGCCCACGGGCGGGATCCTCACCAAAGCGGAGAACCCGAACCTCCCGACTCAGCCTGAGGAGATCGCTGATGTCGTCGCGGAGTGTTGCGAACTGGGCGCATCGATCGCGGCCATCCACGCGCGGCGGCCAGATGATCAGCCCACCTGTAACCCAGAGATCTACCGCCAGATCAACGATGCCGTGCGTCGTCGCTGTGACATCATCATCAACAACTCTACCGGCGGTGGATTCGGTGGCGACTTGATGCGAGAGTACGCCCCCGGTCGGTGGGAGACAAGCTTCGACGAGCGCATCAAGGGCACGGAGGCCGGCGCGGAGATGTGCACGCTCGACGCCCAGACGCAGTTCGTCTTCGGCAAGAGCGAGACCGACGTCCTCTTCGACACCTCGCCTCAGAAGTGCGAACTGCTGGCGAAGACCATGCGCGAGAGAGGCATCAAGCCCGAGTGGGAGGTGATGTCGCCCGACCACCTCGTCCAGGACGTCACCCGGCTGATCCAGTCCGGCTACGACCGGCCGCCCCATTACATCAACCTGGTGTTCGGCCTGGACCGGGTCTTCCAGGGGGCCCTGCCCTACGCGCCGAAGTTCCTCCAGTTCATGGTCGATCTCCTGCCGCCGAACTCGATGTTCTGTGTCAGCGCCATGGGCGCCGCCCAGCTGCCGGCCACCACCATGTCCATCCTGCTCGGCGGCCACCTCCGGGTGGGGCTTGAGGACAACAGCTACTACCGGTACGGCCAACGGGCCACCAACCAGGACCTGGTCAGGCGCGCGGTTCGCATCATCCGCGAGCTGGGCTGTGAGCCGGCCACGCCGGCTGAGGCGCGCGAGATGCTCGGGCTGGCGCCGCGGGCGGGGGACTGAGCCGGCGCGGGTCGTGCTCGCCCGGTGGAGCGACGGGATGACGTCCGGCCGTCTCACCCAAGGAGGTTAGGTCGATGAAGGGACGGATTGGAGCCCGGTCGCTGGTCGCGTCCCTGGCCGTGCTCCTCGTGGCCGCCTGCGGTGGCAGCAACGTCAGCCAGGCGCCCAACCAGCGGGTCTCGATGACCGTGCTCTACACTGCCGCCACCGATCCGCTTCCGGTCTGGGTGGCGGCCGACGACGGCATCTTCGCCGCGCACCACCTGGACGTGACCCTGAAGGCGGTCCAGGGGGCCGGCGACACCCCCCCGGCGCTCTCCAGCGGGAGCGCGCAGATGGGACTCCTGACCATGCCCGATCTCCTCTTCGCTGCCCAGGGCGGGCTCGACGTGGTCATCGGCTCCGGCCTCACCACCCAATCCAAGCCCGACCGGGCGGCGCTGGTGGCGGGCAAGGACTCTGGGATCACGAGGCCGTCCGACCTGGTCGGGAAGCGGATCGCGCTCACCACCAGGGGGAGCTTCCTGGAGATCGGGGCCGACGAGCTGATGAAGCGGGCGGGCGTCGACTACAAGAGCGTCAGGTGGGTCGAGATGCCCTTCCCCCAGATGACTGCGGCCCTGGCGGCGAGGTCGATCGATGCGGCCCTGCTGGTCCCACCCTTCCTGGCCGCCGCCGAGGCGGCCGGCAACCGCAAGATCTTCGACCTCAACGACCTGGGGCCGAACGAGCTCCAAGCCCTGCTGGGCACGACCCGGAAGTGGGCGGAGGGGCACCGGGACGCGTTGAGGAGGTTCCGGCAGTCCCTGACCGAGGCCGTGGCCAGGATCGAGGCCGATCCGGCAACCGCCCAGGCCATCGAGTCCAAGTACACGGGCATCGCCCCCGCGATCGTGAAGAACATCCCCTTCCCGGTCTGGGAGTTCTCGCCCACGACTGCCCAGGTGCAGTTCTGGATCGACACCATGCGGGGCCTGGGCGAGCTCCACAAGAGCTTCTCGGCGCGGCAGTTCATCGTGCCGGTCTGATTCCGAGGAAGGACGGGTTCAGCTCTGAGAGGGAAGGGATCGTCGTAGCCGAGACCGGGAGCCCGGAGCGGCGGCAGCGCCCGCTGCTGCGGGTCTGGCAGCTGTCGATGACCTACGCCACCGCCAACGGGCGGCGCGAGGTGCTGCGCGAACTCAGCTTCGAGGTGGGAGAGGGCCAGTTCGTGTGCGTGGCCGGGCCCTCGGGATGCGGGAAGACCACCCTGCTGCGTTGTCTCAGCGGGCTGCTGCGACCGAGCGGCGGCGAGATCTGGTGCCGCGACCGGAAGGTGACCGAACCCCCGCCCGACATGGCCCTCGTCTTCCAGGACTACTCGCGTGCCCTGGCCCCCTGGCGGACGGTGGCCCGCAACGTGCAGCTCGGCCTGGAGGGCCGGCTTGGGCGGGGCGAGCGTGCCGCCCGGACCGAGCGGGCGCTGGCCATGGTCGGGCTCGCCGGCCACGAGCGCGACTATCCCTCCCACCTCTCGGGAGGGATGCAGCAACGGGTGCAGATCGCGCGCGCCATCGCCCACGAGCCGGCCGTCCTGCTCATGGACGAGCCCTTCGCCTCGCTCGACGCCCTCACCCGATTCAAGCTCGAGGACACCCTGCTGGACGTCTGGGACAAGCTCCGGCAGACGATCGTGCTGGTCACCCACGATCTGGACGAGGCCATCTACCTTGGCGATCGGGTGATCATCCTCTCGGCCCCGCCCACCCGCATCGTGGCCGACGTCGCCATCGACCTGCCGCGGCCTCGCGACCAGCTCGCGACCAAGGCCGATCCACGCTTCACCCAGCTGCGTCAGCAGCTCTTCGAGCGCATCCTCGAGGTGGAGCCGGCGCAGGAGACGGGGGATGCCGGCGACTAGCCGCCATGCTCTCCCGATCGCCATCCCCTTCGTGCTCACCGCCGCCTGGGAGACGATCGCGCGGGGGCTCGGCTACGACAGCTTCCCGCCGCCGGACCGGGTGCTGCCCGCTTTCTGGGCCCTGCTCCGCACCGGTACGCTCTGGACCAACACCGTCCACACCCTGGCCGTGGTGCTGGCGGCCTGGGTCCTCTCCGGCCTGGTCGGCGTCGCCACCGGGCTGGCCATTGGCCTCGTCCGTCCCGTCTGGCGGATGAGCCAGACCAGCGTCGAGTTCCTCCGCTTCATCCCGCCGGTGGCGCTGATCCCGGTGGTGATCATCATCTACGGCTTCTCGAACACGACCGAGCTGGTCGTCGCCGCCTACGCGGCGGTCTGGCCGGTGATCCTCAACACTGGCTCGGGCGTGGCCCAGGTGGACCGGCGTCTGCTCGAGGTGGGGCGGTTGCTTCGCCTCGGCTTCCCGGGGGTGGTCCGCAAGCTGGTGCTGCCCTCGGCCCTGCCCGCGATCGCGGTCGGCCTCCGGCTCAGCCTCGCCATCTCCCTGATCGTGGTGGTCACCACGGAGATGGTGGGCGTGCCTGACGGCCTCGGCTTCCAGCTGGTGTCGTCGAGCCAGGCCATCCGCTACGACCGCGTCTACGCCTACGTGGTCTGGATCGGCAACCTGGGCCTGCTCCTGGCCGTGCTCGCGCTGTGGACGGAGCGGCGGCTGATGCCCTGGCGGCGGCCGGCGAGGGCCGAGGCGTGAGGCCCGCCGCCCGGCTCGGGCTGAGGCTGGTGCAGTCCCTGGCCCTGCCGGCGGCGATCGTAGTCCTCTGGCAGCTCGCCGCCGGCGCCCAGCTCATCGACCCGGTCTTCTTCCCTGCGCCCCTGGACGTGTGGGCGGCGCTCGGCCAGCTGGCCGGCCCCGGCCCGATGCGGGACGGGTTGAGGATCACCGTGGAGAGCATGCTGGCAGGGTGGGTCCTGGCCGGGGCGGTGGGCGTGGTCGCCGGGATCCTGGTGGGCCGCTCGCCCCTGATCGCCCGCGCCACCGGACCGACGCTGGAGTTCCTGCGCGCGACGCCGCCCTCGATCATCGTCCCGGTGTTGATCCTTTTCCTCGGCACCGGGCAGCGCATGGAGCTGGCCGTGATCGTGTTCGCCGCGGTCTGGCCGGTGCTGCTGAACACGGTCCACGGCGTCCGGAGCACGGACGCCGTCCTGCTCGAGGCGGCGGCCAGCCTGCGGCTGTCGCGGCTGGCCACGATCGTCAAGATCGTGCTGCCCTCGGCGGTCCCCTCCATCGTGGTCGGGCTCAGGATCAGCCTGGCCATCAGCCTGATCGCGGCCGTAGTGGCGGAGATCCTCGGCTCGTCGGGTGGCCTGGGAACGTTCATCGTCTTCGCCCGCAGTCGCTTCCAGAGCCCCGACATCTATGCCGCCCTGGTGGTGCTGGGCGTGATCGGCTACCTGAGCAACGGTCTCCTGCGCCTGGCCGAGCGGCGAGCACTCCGGCGCGCCTCGGCCGTCGGCGCCATCGGCGCCGAGATCTGAGGGCTCACCGCCGTGCCCTCTGGATCGCCTCCCAGACCCGGACCGGTGTGGCCGGCATGTCCAGGTGCCGCACGCCCAGCGGCCGCAGGGCATCCAGGATGGCGTTGATCACGGTTGGCGGAGCCCCGACCGTGGCGGCCTCCGCCACCCCCTTCACGCCCAGAGGGTTGGTGGTGCAGGGGATCTCCTCCAGCGCTGAGGCCGGTGCCGGCAGGGACCCGATCCGGGGCAGGCCGTAGTCCCCCAGCGTCCCCGTGAGCAGCTGGCCGCTCTCCCGGTCGTAGACCACCTGCTCGAGCAGCGCCTGGCCGATGCCCTGGGCGAGGCCGCCCTGGACCTGCCCTTCGCAGATCAGCGGGTTGATGGCCATCCCGACGTCGTCGACGGTGGCGTAGCGGTCGATCACGACCTCCCCTGTCTCCGGGTCGACCTCCACCTCGCAGACGTGGCAGCCGTTGGGGAAGTTCTCGGGGGTCGTCGACCAGGTGCCGCTCGTCTCCAGCCCCACCCCGAACCGATCGGTGATGCCCATCGGATGGTAGAACGCCCGAGCCACCTCCATCAGCGAGATGGCGCGGTCGGTGCCGACGACCCGGAACTCGCCCCCAGCGAAGGTCAGGTCCTGAGCCGCGGCCTCCAGCAACTCGGCCGCCATGGGCTTCGCCTTCTCGATGATGGCGTCCGCCGCCCGGCGCAAGGCGCAGCCGCCGATCATGGAGCTGCGGGCGGCGTAGGTGCCGCGGCCGAAGGGCACCTGGTCGGTGTCGCCCTGGACGAAGCGGATGCGGTCGAAGGGGACGCCGAGCCATTCGTGGACCATCTGGGCGTAGGTGGTGGCGTGGCCCTGGCCGTGGTTGAAGGTGCCAGCGACGATGGTGACGTTGCCACCGGGGTCGAAGCGCAGCTCCATCCGGTCGTTGAAGACCCCACCCTGCTCGACGAAGCAGGTGACGGCGCGGCCGCGGCGGAGGCCGCGGAGCTCGGAGCCCGCGCGCCGGGCGGCGAAGCCGTCCCAGTCGCCGAGGTCGAGACAGCGCCGCACGATGCGGGGAAAGTCACCGCTATCGTAGACATACCCGGTCGACGTGGTGTAGGGGAGGGACTCAGGCCGGATCAGGTTCCGGAGCCGGAGCTCCGCCCCATCGAGGCCGAGCAGATCGGCGGCCGCGTCGAGCAGGCGCTCGGTCAGGTAGGTGGCTTCGGGCCGGCCGGCCCCCCGGTAGGGACCGAGCGGAGCGGTGTGGGTGAAGACACCCCGAGTCACCAGGTGTACCGTGCGCACGTCGTAGGGACCGGGGACGAAGCGGAGCGAGAAGACGGAGGGGACGAGGCCGGCCTGCGAGACGTAGGCCCCGACCGCGTGCAGAGCACGGGCACGGATGGCGAGGATGTGGCCCTGGCCGTCGAAGGCGAGCTCCCCGACCGCCACCTGGTCACGGCCGTGGTTGTCCGTGAGCAGGCTCTCGGTTCGGGTCGCGGTCCATTTGACCGGGCGGCCGCAGCGCCGGGACGCCCAGAGAACGAGCGCGTCCTCGGGATACGCGTCGGCCTTCATCCCGAACCCGCCGCCGACATCGGGCCCGATCACCCGCAGGGCGGTCTCGGGGACGTTCAGCACCGCTGCCAGCTGCTGACGGACGCCGTGCGGGTTCTGGGTGCTGGTGTAGAGGGTGTAGCTGCCGCCGGCGGGGTCGTACTCGCCGATCGCAGCCCGGGGCTCGATGGGGTTGGCGGAGAGGCGGTTGTTCTCGAGCCGAAGGCGGACGGTATGCGGGGCCGTGGCGAAGGTGGCCTCGGTGGCGGCCTCATCGCCGAAGGCCAGGGTCCAGGCGATGTTGCCGCTGGGGCAGTCCTCGTGCACCCGGGGGGAGCCCTCCGCCACCGCCCGTTCGAGTTCGACGACCGCCGGAAGGGGCTCGTACTCCACCTCCACCACCTCGGCTGCGTCCCACGCCCGGCCCAGGGTGTCGGCGACGACCACCGCCACGCCCTCGCCGACGAAGCGGACCCGGTCCCGGGCGAGGACGGGGCGGAAAGTGCGATGGCCCGGGGGCGCGCCGAGGTCCTCGGGCATGGCGCTGGCGGTGAAGCCCTGGAGCCCGTCGGCCTCGGCATCGGCGCCGGTGAGGACGCAGAGGACGCCCGGCCGACGCAACGCCGCCTCGACGTGGAGGGCGGCGATGTGGGCGTGCGCGTGTGGCGAACGCACCACCACGGCGTGGGCCTGCCCGGGAAGGTCGATGTCGGCGGCGTAGCGCCCGCGGCCCATGAGGAAACGGCGGTCCTCGACGCGGCGCACGGCCTGGCCGATGCCGAACCGCGCCGCCGTCGGATCCTGCGGCCGGGATGACTCGACCGGGCTCATGGCAGACCTCCTGTGGCGCTCGCCCCTGCCGGGCTCGCGCCGACGAACGCGCTCGGGGGTCGGAAGTCCGAGCCGACCGCCCATAATCATCTCTACAGTAGTGAATAGATACTCCCTTCGCTTCACGGTAGGGACCGACGTGGGCGGTACCTTCACCGATCTCTGGGTTCGGGCCTCGGATGGCCGGGTTCGGATCGTGAAGGTGCCGACCACCCCGGACGTGATCGGTGGCTTGCTCGCCGCCCTGGACCGCGCGGCCGAGGCCTTCGGCCTCGGGGTGGACGACTTCTGTCGCCACATCGACCGCTTCGGCCACGGCACCACCATCGGCCTCAACGCGCTGCTCACCGGCGGAGCGGCCCGGACCGCCGTCCTCACCACCGAAGGCTTCGCCGACACCATGGAGATCGGCCGGATGCGGCGGCAGGTGCTGGGGCTGAGTGAGCACGAGGTGAGCGACTACCACCGGCGCGGCCGCTGGCCGCCGATCGTGCCCAGGTCGCGGGTTCGGGAGGTGCGGGAGCGGGTGGACAGCAGCGGCCGCGTGGTGATCCCCATCGACGAGGCACGGGCCCGGGAGGCGATCGGTGACATGCTCGCCGCCGGTGTCGAGGCGGTGGCCGTCTGCACCCTGTGGTCGATCCGGGAGCCGGCCCACGAGCGGCGGTTGCGCGAGCTGATCCGGGCCGTCGCCCCCGAGATCTTCGTGAGCGTCAGCCACGAGGTCTCCCCGACCGTGGGGGAGTACGCGCGGATGACCACCACCGCCGTCAACGCGGCGCTCGGCCCGGTGATGGGCGGCTACCTGGGGAGGCTGCGTGCCGAGCTCCGGTGCCGGTCCCTCCCGGTGGAGGTCCTGATCATGACCAGCGCCGGGGGCGTCGCGCCCGCCTCCGCGCTGGCCGAGCTGCCCGTCGTCGCCCTCGTCTCCGGGCCCGCCGGCGCGGTCATGGGCTGTCTCGCCCTCGGTCGCGCCGCGGGCCGCGAGAACGTGCTGACCATGGACGTGGGTGGGACCAGCTTCGACGTCGGCGTGATCGTCGGGGGCCGTCCCCTGATGCGCTCCGAGCTGGTCCTCGACGGCCTCGAGGTGCACGTCCCGTCGGTCGACGTCAGCTCCATCGGGGCCGGTGGAGGCTCGATCGCCTCCGTCCAGGGGGGCGTGCTGCGGGTGGGTCCCGAGAGCGCCGGCTCGACGCCGGGACCGGCGTGCTACGGCCGGGGCGGGACCCGGCCGACCGCGACCGACGCGGACCTGCTCCTCGGCCTCCTGGGCGCGGATACCTTCCTCGGTGGCCGCATGCGGCTGGATCGAAGGGCGGCCGAGGCAGCCGTGCACGAGCACGTCGCCGGGCCGCTGGGGATCGGCCTCCACCAGGCGGCGTGGGGCATCCGCGAGGTCCTCGACAGCCGGATGGCCGACCTGCTCCGTCGCGTCACCGTCGAGCGCGGGCATGATCCCCGTGACTTCCTGCTCGTCGCCTGCGGGGGGTCGGGACCCTCGCATGCCTGGTCGCTCTGCCGCGAGCTCGGCATCGCCTCCTTCGTGGTCCCGCCCACGGCCAGCGCGCAGTCCGCCTTCGGGACCGGCACCAGCGACTACCGGCGCACCGTCGAGGTCCCCACCTACCTCCGCGTCCCGCCCGGCGCCCGGCCCTCCCGCGATCAGGTGGCCGCGCTCGCCGGGTCGCTGGCGGTGGCCGAGCGGGTGGTGCGCGAACGCCTGCGGCGCGACCTCCCCGGTGTCCGGGCCGCGGTCGAGCTGAGCTGCGCCATCCGTTACCGGGGTCAGGCCCACCACCTCGACGTCGACCTGCCCGGGCCGGGGATGGACGCGGCCACCTTCGATCGGCTGCTCGAGGAGTTCGAACGCGACTACGAGAGGCTCTTCGGCCGGGGGGCGGCCTTTCGCGAGGCCGGCTTCGAGGTGCTCTCGGTTCGGGGCCTCGGGGTGGGACGGGGGGAGCTGGCCGGCGCCTGGGCCGGCACTGACCGCTTCCACCGCACGGGCACCCGGGAGGTGTACTTCGACTCGCCCGCACGGCCCTACCCCACCGCCGTATACCGGGTCGAGAGCCCGGCTCCCGGCCAGCGGCTCAAGGGGCCGTGCCTGGTCGAGTTCCCCGGCCACACCGTGGCCGTCCCGCCCCGGGGCTCGGCCCGGACCGACGAGCAGGGCAACCTGCACGTGGAGGTGCGCGGGTGAGGTTCCCCGGGGTTGACCCCCATGGAGGAGGGTAGGGCCATCAGCGACGGGCTGCGGGCCGTCACCCGCGAGGTGGTGCGCAACCGCCTGATCGCGGTCACCGAGGAGATGCGCGTCGCCCTCCAGAGCGTGTCGGGGTCGCCGACGGTGACCGAGGCGACCGACTTCTTCACCGGTCTCTACCTCCCCGACGGCTCCTTCGCGACCATGGGCTTCCAGGTCACCCAGGAATCCCCGGTGGTGGGCGGGCTGATCCGCCACCTCAACGCCCGGCGGAGCATCGCGGTACAGCCGGGCGACCTGTTCATCGGCAACGATCCCTACCTCAGCGCCCTGCACCAGAACGATCTCCAGATGGTGGGGCCGATCCACTGGGAGGGAGAGCTGGTCGCCTGGGCCGGGGTGATGGCGCACGAGACCGACATGGGCGGGATGGACTTCGCCAGCTGGTCGCCGAAGGCGCGCGAGGTGTACCAGGAGGGGATCCGGATTCCGTGCCTCAAGCTCGCCGATAGAGGGGAGGTCCGGGAGGACGTCCTCGAACTGGTCCTGGCCGCGACCCGCCTTCCGGCCGCGCTGGGCCTGGACATCCGCGCCTTCGTGGCCACCATCAACGTCGCCCGCGAGCGCATGGCGGCGCTCTTCCGCCGCTACGGCGCCGGCACCGTCGGGGCGGTCATGGAGGACATGATCGCGGAGACGGAGCGGACCGTCCGCGCTCGGCTGATGACGATGCCCGACGGTCGGGTTCACGCCTGGGACTTCCTCGAGCACGACGGACACGAGAACCGTCTCTACCGTGTCGACCTGGTCGCGACCAAGCGCGGCGACTCCCTGCTCCTCGACTTCGGCGGCTCGAGCCCCCAGGCGCCTGGGTTCATCAACGCCACCCGGGCCGGGCTCCGGGGCGGCGTCGCCGGTGCCCTGCTGCCCACGCTCGGCTTTGGCACTGCCTGGAACGAGGGCGTGCTCCGGCCGGTGGAGATCGTGGCCCCGGAAGGGTTGATCTGCACCGCCAGGCATCCAGCCCCGGTCGGGTCGGCGACGGTGGAGACGATCTGGGTGGTGGGCAACGTCACCACCGTCGCTCTCAACAAGCTGATCGGCTGCACCCCGGGGCTGTGCGACCGCCTCCAGGCGGTGTCCTCGGGGACCATGGCGACCTTCAACCTGGGCGGCGTCAACCAGTTCGGCGAGCGCTTCGGCCTGCACCTCCTCGACCCCCTCGCCGGCGGCTCGGGGGCGTACGCCGACCGCGACGGCATCGACGCCGGTGGGCCGCCCTGGGTCCCGGTCCCGGGCATCGCCGACGTCGAGGCCAACGAGCAGGTGGCCCCCATCCGCTACCTCCATCGCCGGCTGGTCCGCGACAGCGGAGGTCCGGGCGCGCGCCGGGGCGGGCGCGGGGCCGAGATCGCCCTGACCCTCGGCGTCGAGTCCGCCGAGGCCCTGGTCATGATGCACGGCAACCAGGTCCCGAACTCGATCGGCCTGTTCGGGGGGCTGCCCGGGGCGAGCGTGAGCCACCGAATCGGGCGGGGGGCGATGGCCGGCGAGGGCGACTGGGAGGAGCTGGGACCGAAGCCCGGTCGCCTGCCCATGACGGCCGACGACGTATACACGGTCTCCTGGCAGGGAGGGGGTGGGGTAGGTGATCCACTTGAGCGAGATCCCGACGTGGTGGCGCGGGATGTCGGCGAGGGTGTGGTGTCGGAGATCGCCGCCCGTCGCCTCTACGGGGTGGTGCTCGCCGACGGCCGCGCCGACCACGAGGCCACGACGAAGCTGCGGGAGCGGATACGCCGGGAACGGGTCGGGGGCGAGTTCCGCCCGGGGACCGCGCCCATGACCGGCGGCCGTCCGATCGGGCCCGCGCTTCGCCTGCTCCGGCTGGACGGCGAGTGGTGCGTGGTCTCGCCGGGGGGCAACGTCCTGGCCCGCGGCTCGACCGCCTGGCGGGCAGGCGCCGTCCGTCGTCCCTTCGATCTGGAGGCGCTCCCCGGGCGATGGAGGTTGCACGAGGGGCTGACGGCGGTGGCCTACTACTGCCCGGGGAGCGGTAGGCTGCTGGGGCTCGACGTCGACGAGGTCGGCGCCCCCGTCCGAGAAGACATCCTGCTCGACCTCAGGGAGCTTGACGATGACTGAGCCGGAGCCGTTGCGCTATCTGGACCTGATCAACCGGGTGACCGCCGACCTGCCCCCCATGCCGGTGGCCAGCCCCGGTCCCCCGGTGCTGACGCCCCTGGCCCGGCCTCTGGCGCGGGCGCGGGTGGTCATTGTCACCAGCGCCGGCGTGCGCGTGTCGGGCGAGCCCCCCTTCGAGCGCACCAACGACCTCAGCTTCCGGCGCATCGACGCCGGGATCGAGCCGGAGCTGCTGTCGCCTTCCCACCCCACGCCGGTGCGCGCCCCGGCGGAGCAGGACGTGAACGTCGTCTTCCCCTACCGCCGGCTGTGGGAGCTGGCCGCCGCAGGCCTGGTGGGCGAGCCACCCCCGTACCACCTGAGCTTCCTGGGCACGATCAAGAAGCTCACCGCGCTGGTGACCCGGACCGCGCCGGCCATGGCCGCGGCGGCCCGGGAGGCCGGGGCCGACGCGGCCCTGCTGGTCCCGCTTTGACCGGCGTGTCACCAGTCCGTGGGACTGGTGGCCCGGGTCTTGGAGCGCGAGGGCATCGCGACCGTGACCCTCTCCTCGGCCCTCGACATCACCGAGCGGGTTCGACCGCCGCGGGTGGCCTTCCTCGACTTCCCCCTCGGCAACCAGGTGGGGCCGCCGGGGGAGCCGACGCTCCAGCGCCGGATCCTGACCGCTGCCCTCCGGTTGCTGGAATCGGTCCGGCGACCGGGGGAGGTCGTCCGGTTGCCCTTCGCATGGTCCGACCCGGATTGGCGGGCCCGAGTGGTCGAGACCTACGAGCGCGAGGCGGCCGTGGTCCGGCGCCAGCGCCTGGCGGCCGAGTACGTGGGAAGCGGCAACTTCGCCGCTCGCGAGTGCGCGGAGGTGTGCTCGCTGGTGTGAGACGGCGTGGCGCTGGAGGCCGACCGGGTTGGTCGCTCAGCCCGCGGGCGAAAGGCGACCGCCCGCAGCCTCGTCGCCAGCTCGGCCAGCTCCGCCTCGGAGCCGTCGAGGCCCCAGTCCAGGATGGGCCGGGCCAGGCCTGCCTCGATGGGGTGGTGGCGGCGAACCCAGCGCAGCAGCTCCAGGCGCTCCGCGCCGTCGAGGAGGCGCGTCTCCGGCAGGTAGCGGTCGCCGGAGATGCGCACCGCTACCGGCGGCGTGGCCCGGAGGTTCCGATCCCAGTCGGCGGCCCCGCCCCAGGCGGAGATCACGGTCGCCTCCCGACGGGCCGGGTGGTAGCGGACCACCTCCAGAGGGGTTCGGTGGAGGCGGCCGGTCCGCCGGTCCCGGTGCTCGAGGAGCAGGACGCGGACACCCTGGCCCGGATGCGGGAGCGCGGTGTGCTGCTGGTGCCCACCCTGGCCGTCTGAGAGGGGGCGGGATGGCCACCTCCCGGGAGGCCGAGGCCTGGGCGGCAGAGGCGCGCCGGCGCCGCGGGGACGACCAGGACTCGCTGGCGGCGGCCACGGCCAACGCGGCGGCCGCGCGCCGGGCCGGGGTCACCATCGCGGCCGGTACCGACACCCAGGGGCCGGGCATGGCCTTCGGGCGAAGCCTCCACCGGGAGCTGGCGCTGCTGGTCGCGGCCGGCCTCACCCCGGCGGAGGCGTTGCGGGCGGCGACGGCCGTGCCCGGGGCATGGCTCCAGGCCGGAGCCGGCCTGGGCACGGTCACGGTGGGGGCGCCCGCCGACCTGGTCCTGGTCGAGGGCTGGCCCTGGGAGCGGATCGAGGACCTGGCCAGGGTGCGGACGGTCGTCCAGCGCGGCGTGGTGACCGCGCTCGCAGCCGGCAGCCCCAGGCCGTGAAGGTGTCGACCACCTCGTAGCGCGGGTTGGTGGTCGGTGAGCGCGGCTGCCTGGCCCATGTGCCCCCGGGCCTGGAGGTGGCCCAGCATGGCCTCGAGGTCGCGGCCGACGGATGGGCTACTCGCCCGAGCGCGCCCAGCAGGCGCGCGGACGGCCATGGACCGGGGCCGGCGCGAGCCGGAGATCACCACGCCCCGGTACGCGGTGCTGAAGCTGGCCGAGGAGCAGGCCGGCCTCTCCTCGGCCGAGCCGGCGAGGGGAGCTTCGTCACCGCCCGGACCATGAACGCGATCGTGCGCGGCCTGGAGACCGCCGGGCTGGTGACCCGCTTGGCCCGTCCGGGCGGCTGCCGCCGCGAGGTGGCGCTCACCGCCCGGGGTCGGCCGGTCCTGGAACGCCGCGACGAGATCGTCGAGGCGATCGAGGCGCGCCTGGTGGAGGGGCTGGAGCCGGCCGAGGTGGAGGCCCTGCAGGCGGCGCTGGAGCGGGCGGGCAACCTGGAGGAGCCGCCGGGCGGAGGGGTGGGCTGAGGCTGGGTCCCCGCCCCGCGGTTCCGCCTCCGGGTCGGACCGGGGCCGGGGCCGCCGTGCCCATGCCCCGGCTATCCTGACCGACGGTGGCTGAGCCGGGGACGACGCGGGGACGTGGGAACGGTGCCACCCGGTCCCGCTCGCTCGGCACCCGCAAGGTGCCGCGGGCGGTTCGGGAGCCGCAGATGCTGCAGGCGGCGGGTCGCATCTTCGCCGGTCGCGGGTTCCACGAGGCCTCCATGGACGAGATCGCCGCGGCCGCGGGCGTCTCCAAGCCGATGCTCTACCACTACTTCGGCTCCAAGGAGGGTCTCTACTTCGCCTACCTCGACCTCTCCTATCGGGAGATCGTCGCGGCCATCGACGAGGCGGTGGGGGAGGTCGCCCGCGCCGGGGGCTCCCCGGAGGAACAGCTCCGCCGGGGCGCCCGTGCCTACTACCGCTACGTGGGCGAGCACCAGGACGCCTTCCGGGTCCTCTTCCGTGAGATGGGCGACCCCGGTGGCGAGCTGGCCCGACAGCGGGGGCGCCTCGGTCGGCGGGTGGCAGCGGCGGTCGACGCCATCCTCGTCCGCGGGGAGCCCGCCCGCCGACCGCACCTCGGCACCGAGGCCGTGGCCGAGGCCTTCCTGGGCGCCGCCCGCTCGCTGGCGGACTGGTGGCTGGACCACCCCGAGGTCTCGGCGGACGACCTGGCCGATCAGCTCACGGACCTGTTCCTCGCCGGGCTGGGGTCGCCGGGCGGGGCCGGCGGCGCGTCCAGCGCTCCTTGACACGAAGTTACCTGCGAGTAATATGGCTCGCGAGTAATATCCGCCGCCATCGGCGGGAGGGTCGGGATGCGGAAACGGTGGCTCGTCTTCCTGGTCGGGGTGGGCACGTTGCTGGCCTCCCTGGTCGGTGCACGGCCGGTGCAAGCGCAGGAGAACGTGCCGGTGCTGATCGTCGGGGGCCTCACCGAGCCGGCGGCCGACCTGAGCCTGCTGCGGGACCGCCTGCAGGACGCCGGCTTCACCGTCTTCACCATGGCCCTACCCGGACCCATCCCCGGCATCCAGGACATCGCCCAGTCGGCGCAGGCCGTGGCGACCGAGGCGCGCGCGGTGCTGGCCCGGACCGGGGCTTCGCGTCTGGACGTGGTCGGCCACTCGGAGGGCGGCCTGGCCTTGCGGTACTACATCGAGAACCTGGGCGGAGGCGCTCAGGTCCGGCGCTACGTCAGCCTGGGCACGCCCCAGCATGGCACCGAGGTGGCCAACCTGGTGGCCACGTTCCCGATCCTGGGCACGCTCGTGGGCGCGGCCTGCACCGCCTGCGCCGAGATGGCGGTGGGCTCGGCCTTCCTCGACGCCCTCAACCGTCCCACCGACGTCCCGCCCGGCCCGATCGGCTACACGGCCCTGGGCACGACCCACGACGAGCTGGTCGTCCCCGCCCCTCAGGCCTCCTTCCTGCACGACGGCGGCACCAACGCCAGCGTGCAGCAGTTCTGCCCCCTCGACCCGGTCATGCACGTGGGCCTGCTCTTCGACCGTCCCACCGCCGGCCTGGTGGTGAGCGCGCTTCGGGGCGGACCGCTGACCACCACCTGCTGACGGCGGCGGACGCCGCGGCTCCAACCCGGGCGGAGCCCGGGGCTCGGTGGTGAGGAGGTGGTGGCCTCCTGCCGGTCCCACGGCGGGCCGGCCTGACCAGCACCGCTCGGACCCGGCCGCGGCCGGTTCGAGCAGGCTCGATGGTTAGCAATGATTTGACCAATCGTAAGAATTAATGCAAACTATTGCCTCGATGGGAGGCGAGGGAGAGCGGCCGGATGCCGACTGGGATCCGCTGGAGGCGGCGGAGGGCGGCGACCCGCACGTCGTCTACCACCGGCTCCGAGCGCGCTGTCCGGTGGCGTGGAGCGACCGCTGGGGCGGGTTCTGGACGCTCACCCGCCACCGCGACGTGGTCCGGGTCGCCGGCGACACCCGCACCTTCATCAGCTCCGTGCAGAACCTGGTGCCGCCCTCTCCCCGCACGGGCCTGCCACGGAGGCCGCTGGCCTCGGATCCCCCCGAGCACGCGGTCTTCCGGCGGGTCCTGAACCGGCACTTCGACCCCGACCGGGTGGCCGGGTTGGAGCCGGCCTTCCGGGCGGTGGTCAGGCGCTTCCTCGCCCCCTTGATCGAGCGGGGCGGGGGTGACGCCGCAGGCCGGTTCGCGGCGCACCTGCCCCTGCGGGCCATCTGCCTCTGGCTGGACCTCCCGGAGGCCGACGCCGAGTGGATCCAGGCCCGCAGCCGCCGTTACGTGGAGGCGCTGGCGGCCGACGACCGGGAGCGGGCGGGGGCGCTGAGCGCCGAGCTGGACGGGTACGCGTGTCGGCTGGTGGAGGCCAGGCGACGGGAGCGGCGACCGGCGGGGGCGGACGTGGTCAGCGGGCTGCTGGCGGCCCGCATCCAGGGCCGGCCGATCCCGGCCGAGTGGATCGCGGGCTGCGTGCGGATGGTGATCGTGGCCGGTGACCGCAGCACCGCCAACGGGATCGCCGGCTGCCTCGAGCACCTCGCCCGGAGGCCGGAGGTGCAGGACCTGCTCCGGGCGCGACCGGAGCTGATCCCGGCCGCGGTGGAGGAGGCCCTCCGACTGACCTCGCCGAGCCAGGTGCTGGTCCGGACCGCGACCCGGGAGATCGAGATCGGGGGCCGGCGGATCCGTGCCGGGGACGCGGTGGCCATGCTGTTCAGCGCCGCCAATCGCGACCCTGCCGTCTTCGCCGACCCGGATCAGTTCGTCCTCGGCCGGCGGGCCCGGCACCTGGCCTTCGGTCACGGCATCCACAAGTGCGCCGCGGCCCCGCTCGCCCGTCTCGAGCTGCGGGTGGTGCTGGAGGAGGTGCTGGCCGCGGCGCCACGCTTCGAGCTGGGGGGTGAGGTCGTCTACAACCGTTGGCCCGAGTTCGGGCCGCGCCACCTCCCGCTTCGCTTCAGGGCGGGCCCCGGCTGAGCGGAGCGGGAAGGGGCGAGACCGGAAAGGAGGAGGGACGATGACGCAGCTCGGGACGAGGTCGGCCGGAGCGCGGCTGGTGGCGCTCCTGGCCGGCGCGCTGACCCTGGCCGCCTGCGGGGGGTCGACGGCCGGACCGGCCGGGTC
>DASRBU010000550.1:0-5116 GCA_035653475.1 Candidatus Dormiibacterota bacterium
CTCACCGCCGCCATCCTCTCCTTCATCCTCTCCTGGAACGACTTCATCTTCGCCCTCTCCTTCATGACCGACCCAGCGCGCTACACCGCGCCGCTGGCGATCGTGAACCTGGGCCAGAGCCAGTACCAGGTCTTCTACAACATCATCGACGCCGGGGTCGTGATCACCACCATCCCGATCGTGATCCTGGTCCTGATCGCCCAGCGCCGGATCGTCGCCGGGCTCTCGGCCGGCAGCCTCAAGGGCTGAGCCGGGGTCCTCGCCGCCTGGCGCGGGGCGGGACGGCGGTCAGGTCCGGCCCCTGGGGAGGTGGGCGGGCCGGTCGATGGCGAGCTGGGGCCGGGACCGGGTAGATTTCTCTGAGAGCGATGAATTCTCCTGACGGCGAAAACGCGACCCGCGTCCTCCGCACCCTGGGCGCGATCCTGCGCCGGCGCCGGGAGCTTCGAGGACGATCGCTGGCCGAGGTGGCGGCAGGGGCCGGCATCTCCACCGGCTACCTGTCGGAGGTGGAGCGCGGTGGCAAGGACGTCTCCACCGAGCGACTGCTGCGCATCGCGCGGGCGCTGGAGGTGAGCGCGGCCGAGGTGTACCTGGAGCTGGCCCGGGCGCTGGGCGCGCCGGAGGCGGTGGAGGTCGGTCTCGATCTCGACCCCAGGGTCCAGCTGCGCCGGATGAGCGAGGCCCTGGACGAGGACGCGCTCCGGACCGTGGCCCGCTTCACCGCCTTCCTGGCCACGACCGGAGGCGCCGCTCGCCGGCGACCGATCGGATTCCTGAGGTGAGAGACATGCTGATACCCACCGTGATCGAGACCACCGGCCGTGGCGAGCGGGCCTACGACATCTACTCCCGCCTGCTGAAGGACCGCATCGTGTTCATCGGGGGCGAGATCACCGACCAGCTGGCCAACCTGGTCGTGGCCCAGCTGCTCTACCTCCAGAGCGAGGACCCCGAGAAGGACGTCTCCGTCTACATCAACAGCCCCGGTGGCTCGCTGACCGCCGCCCTTTCCATCTACGACACCATGCAGTACGTCCGCCCCGACGTGCTCACCCTCTGCGTCGGCTTCGCCGCCAGCGGCGGCTCCCTGCTGCTGGCCGGGGGCAGCGCCGGCAAGCGCTTCTCGCTGCCGAACTCGACCATCGTCGTCCACCAGCCCTGGGCCACGGGCCTGCAGGGTCAGGCCACCGACCTCGAGATCCAGGCTCGCGAGATCCTGCGGCAGCGGTCGGAGCTGGTGGAGATCTACTCCCGGCACTGCGGCCGGCCGAGGGAGCAGGTGGAACGGGACATCGAGCGCGACTTCTTCATGACCCCTGAGGAGGCCAAGGCCTGGGGCCTGATCGACGGCGTGATCGAGCACGCCGCTGGTCGACCCGGCATCTGATCGCGTCCCGGCCCCGGCCGAGGGAGCCGACCTCGCTCTGCCGGGGCCGAGCCCTCCGCGAGGTCCTGGCGGCTGGAGCCGCCTGGGCTCCGCCTGCCCCGCGTCCGTGTGGTCCTGATTCGCTGAGGCCCGGACGCTCAGGATCGCGAGGCACCGCCGGCCAGCCCGTTGCGGTAGGCATAGGCCACGGCCTGAGCCCGGTCCCGAGCCCCGATCTTGCTGAAGAGGTTGTTGATGTGGGTCTTGACCGTGGCCTCGCTCACGAAGAGCCGGCCGGCGATCTCCTGGTTGGAGAGGCCCTCGGCGATCAGCCTGAGCACCTCGACCTCGCGCCGGGTCAGCCCGTCGGGCGGCGCCGGCGGCTCCTGGACGGCGACCGCCCCGCCCGCGGCCAGCGCCTCCAGCAACCGGGCCTGCACGGCCGGTTCGAGCAGCGCCTTTCCCTCCGCCACCGCCTCGATGGCTCGGCGGATTTCCTGGCTGGTGGAGTCCTTGGTCAGATAGCCGCGGGCCCCAGCCTGCACTGCCGAGAGGATGGAGCGATCGTCGTCATAGGTGGTGAGGGCGATGACCTGGGTCCCAGGATGCTCGGCCCGAATACGGCGGGTGGCCTCCACGCCGTCGCATCGAGGCATACGGAGGTCCATCAGGACCACGTCCGGCCGCCGCTCGGCGACCATGGCCACCGCCTGCTCGCCGTCGGCCGCGGCCCCCACCACCTCGATGCCGGGGACGAGGCCCAGCAGCGTGACCAGGCCCTCGCGGACCAGCGCCTGGTCGTCGGCCACCAGAACCCGGATCATACCGGCACCGAGAGCCGGACCCGGAAGCCGCCGTCGACCGGGCCCGCCTCCAGGGTCCCCCCGAGGAAGGCGACGCGCTCGCGGATACCGCTCAGCCCGTAGCCGCCGGGGGACAGGGCCGGCTTCGGCCGGCCCCGGTCCTCGACCGTGAGATCGAGGTCGGAGCGGCGGTAGGCGAGCCGGATCCGAACCTCCGTGGCCTCCGCGTGCTTGCGGACGTTGGACAGCGCCTCCTGCGCGGCGCGGTACACGGCCAGGCGCGCGTCGGGGGCCAGCCGGGCGGGCCGCCCCTCCACCTCCAAGCGGCAGGGGATGCCGGTGTCTCGCTCGAAGTCCTCGGCCAGCCGGGACAGCTGCTCGGGGCCGGGCAGGTCGTCGCCGCGCAGGGTGGCGACGGCACGCCTGGCCTCCACCAGCCCCTCGCGAACCAGGTGCTGGCAGCGGCCAAGGGTCGCCTCCACGGCCGGGTCCCCGGGGCGTTGCTGGGCGAGCGCCCGGGCGGCCTCCAGCTGCACGGCCAGGGCCGACAGCGTGTGGGCCAGGACGTCGTGGACCTCGCGCGCCAGCCGCTCCCGCTCCAGCTGCGTCGCCTGCCGGACCCGCTCCCGGCGCAGCATCCGGGCGCAGGCCGAGCCGAGGTAGGCGAGGACCGGGCCGAGCAGGCCGGCGGCCAGCGGGGTCATCTCGAGGTGGTGCTGAGCGAGCGCGCCGGCGACGGTCTGGAAGGCGTAGAACAGCCAGACCGCTGCGGCCACGACCGCCCCGAGCGGGCCCAGGGCGGGCGCGTTGACGACGACCAGGTACAGGCCCAGCGCCCCCGGTCCCTGGGCGCCGAGCAGGAGCAGGGCGACGGCGGCCGCCCCTTGCCCGCCCAGCGCCAGCCGGCGCTCCCCCTCGCCTCGCCGTCCCGAGCGCACCCAGCCGTCGGCCTGGGCCGCCAGCAGGACCAGGGCGGCGAGCCCGCTCCCCAGGAGGTGGAGCGGACGGTAGGGGGTGGGCTCGACGGCATACACCCACCACAGGACCAGCCCACCGGCCAGCAGGGAGACCGGCAACGCGTACCGGGGCGGGATCGCGATCAGCTCGTCCGTGCCCACCGGCTCCGATCTTAGTCCCCGTTGGGCCTGCCAACGATCTCCGTCATCGGAGCGGGCCGCCGGCTCGCCCGGGGAGCCGGCGGCGGTCATCGGTGCCCCGAGGCGGCACGGCGGGACGGTCGCGGCCTCACCGCCTCCGCTCCGCCACCGGGCGCCGCCTCGTCCCGAGGCCGGGCAGGGCCTGCATCCGCACCCAGACCACGGCGTTCTGGGCCCCGAAGGTGATCCCGAGCAGGAGGAGCAGCTCGGCGGTGGCGGTGGGGCCGCCCCAGCCCGTGAGCAGGGTCGCGACCATGCGCACCGCGAGGGAGACGACCCAGAGGGCCAGGGTGAGGGGGGTGCCACGCGTCAGGGGGGTGCCGTCGGGGCCAGTCCAGACCTGCATGCTCGCGCCCCGGGCGAGGCCCAGCCCGGCGACCACCACGGCCTGGAGGGCGAGCAGGGTCAGACCGGTCGGGTCCGGGCCCGGGGCTCTCGTCAGCTGGAGGAGACCCCAGACCAGCGCGGCCAGCGGCACCAGCCAGAGCCGGCGCTCGTCGATGGGCCGCGTGGTGAGCTGACGGGCGATGACGACGACGACGATCGCGGCCACCACCGCGACCTCGACCAGGGGGTTGGTGCCGAGCTGCATCTCGATCCTCTCCTTCGCCGTGAATCCGACCAGGAGCAGTCTGGCCACGGCGGCTCCGGCCGTCATCGGAGCCGGGTTGGATTCTCGGTGCGACCCGCTCCACCCGGGGGTGGAGCGCCGCCCCACCGGGCGAGGCGACGATCGGGCAGGAGGAGGCTCAGCCGGCGCGGCGGATGATCAGCGCGTCCCCCTGGCCGCCGCCGCCGCAGAGGGCGGCCGCCCCCAGCTCGGCTCCCCGCCGACGCAGCTCGCAGGCCAACGTCAGCACCAGCCGGGCGCCGGAGGCGCCGATGGGGTGGCCGAGCGCCACCGCGCCCCCGTTGACGTTGACCCGGTCCTCGTCCAGGTCGAGCATGCGGGTCGCGTTCAGGGCCACCGAGGCGAAGGCCTCGTTGATCTCCACCAGGTCGAGGTCGGCCGCCCTCAGCCCCGCCTTCTCCAGCGCCCGGGAGAGGGCCAGGGCGGGCACGGTGTGGAGCCAGGCGTAGCGCTCGGCGCTCATCCCGTGGGCGACGATCTCGGCCAGCGGGGCGAGACCGAGGGCACGGGCCCGCTCCTCGGCCATGACCACCATCGCCGCGGCGCCGTCCGAGATCTGGGAGGCGTTCCCGGCCGTGATGGTGCCGTCCTCGTGGAAAGCCGGGGGCAGCTGGGAGAGGGTCTCGAGCGTGGTCTCGGGCCTGACCCCCTCGTCGGTCGCGACCAGCGCCCGCCCGTTGCGAGGCTGCGGCACCTCGACCGGGACCGTCTCCTCGGCCAGCCGCCCCTCGGCCCAGGCGGCCGCGGCGCGCTGGTGGGAGCGGGCCGCCCAGGCGTCCTGCTCCGCCCGCCCGATCTCCAGTTCCCGGTTGATCTCGTCCGAGGACTCTCCCATCTGCTGGCCGGTGAAGGTGGACCAGAGCCCGTCGTGGATCATGGCGTCGACCAGCGCGGCGTCGCCCATGCGGGCGCCGAAACGGGCCTTGGGCACCAGGTAGGGGGCCTGGGACATCGACTCCATCCCCCCCGCCACCACGGTCGAGACCTCGCCCGCCCGGATCAGCTGGTCGGCCAGCGCGATGGCGTTGAGCCCGGAGAGGCAGACCTTGTTGATCGTGATCGCTGGCACCTCGATCGGGATGCCGGCCGCGATCGCGGCCTGCCTGGCCGTGATCTGGCCCGTGCCCGCCTGGAGCACCTGGCCCATGATCACGTA
>DASRBU010000551.1:0-5200 GCA_035653475.1 Candidatus Dormiibacterota bacterium
TCACCGCCGGTGCGATCGGGAATGAAGCCTGAACGCGTCCGGCCGGCGCTCCTGGTCCGGGTTCGACGGCTGGCGCGCACCTACCCGGCCTCGAGCGGTCCGGTGACCGCCCTGCGCGGCATCGACCTGGACCTGGTGGAGGGGGCGCGTCTCGCCGTCATGGGCCGGAGCGGGAGCGGCAAGAGCACCCTCCTGGCGGTACTGGGAGCGCTCGAGCGGCCGGACGAGGGTGAGGTGCACGTCGCCGGCCACGACCTGGGTCACCTCTCGCCTCGGGAGCGCGACCGCTACCGGCGCCGGGTGGTCGGCTACGTCTGGCAGCGGTTCGAGGTCGGGATCCTGCCCGGGCTCACCGTGTTCCAGAACGTGCTCCTGCCCCAGCTGGCCGGGGGCCGGGACCGGGGCGACCGGCGGCGGACGGCCATCGTCCTGTTGCAGGCCCTGCGCCTGGGCCAGCGCCTGGAGGCGAGGCCGGCCGAGCTGACCTCGCTCGAGGTCCGCCGCCTGGCGGTAGCGGTGGCCCTGGCCAACCGACCCCGGCTCCTGCTCCTGGACGAGATCACGGCCGGGCTGGACCGGGCGGCCGCGCGCGAGCTCCTCGACGACCTCGACGGGCTGGTGGGCCGGACCCGGACCGCGATCGTGCTGGTCACCCACGACGACCGCCTGTGCGACCGCGTCGACCGCGTCCTGGTCCTGCGCGACGGCGCGGTCCTGGCCGACACCGCCTCCTCGGCGGCGCTCAGGTGACGCGCCCCGACGTCCTGGTCGCCACCGCCCTGGCCGGGCCATCCGGCCCGCGGCCCGCGCCCCGTCGGGTCGACCTCCGGGTGGCCGCGGGCGAGCTGGTGGCGGTGCTGGGACGGCCCCGATCGGGAAGGTCGGCGCTGCTCGGGCTCTGTGGCGGGCTCTGCCGACCGGCCGAAGGGCGCGTGGTGGTGAGCGGGATCGAGCTGGGCGCGCTGGACGAGCAGGGCCGCCGGGACTTCCTCCAGCGCACGGTGGGCTGGGTCTTCCAGCGCCCGTTGCTGGTGCCGGTCCTGACCGTGGAGGAGAACGTGGCCCTGGTGGCGATGATCATCGGCGATTCGGAGACGGACGCCCGGCGAGCCGCCCGCCTGACGCTGGAGGCGGTCGGGCTCGGCGACCGGGCGGGAAGCCATCCGGATCAGCTCTCGTGGGGCGAGCAGCAGCGCGTGGCCCTGGCCCGGGCCCTGGTCAAGGCCCCCGATCTCCTGATCGCCGACGATCCCACCGCCCAGCTGGACTCCTGGACGGCGGCGGACGTCCTCTCCCTGCTGCGCGACGCCGCCCGCAACGACATCGCGGTCCTCTTCACCACCCAGGAAGAGGAGGAGGCGGCGACCGCCGATCGCGTCTACCTGCTGGAGGACGACGGCCTCCGGCTGGTCTGGGCGGCCGGGGGCCGGCCTCCGGGGCTCGAGCCGGCGACCCTCAACCCACCAGCCGGACCACGGTGACGCCGTCGCCGCCCTCGGGCGGGGGCGCGGGCTCACAGGACTCGACCAGGGGATGATGGACCAGGTGCGCCCGCACCGCCGCCCGCAGCGCGCCGGTGCCCTTCCCGTGCACGATCCGGAGGCCGGGCATGCCGGCCAGGACGGCGTCGTTGAGCCGTGACTCCAGCTCGAGCAACGCCTCCTCCACCCGCCGGCCACGCACGTCGATCTGGTAGGGAACGGCCGGTCGCCCCTCCAGCCGGGGCCGCACCACCGCCGGCTCCGGCCCGGGCGCGGCCGGGGCCGCCACTCGCTCCAGGTCGGCCAGGCCGACGCGCACCCGGAAGGCGCCCAGCCGGACCTCGGCCTGGCCGTCGGGCGACAGGCCGAGCACCTCGCCCGTGTGCCCCAGGCTCCGCACCCGCACCGTGTCCCCCACCGCCGGCGGCCCGTGGGGCGAAGGGGCGGCGACCCGAGGGACGCGCCCGGGAGCGGGCGCCAGCCGCTCGGCCAGCTCCCGGGCGCGGCGGCGGAGCGTCTCCACCTCCGCCTCGGAAGGCGCCAGCCGGGCCCGCGCCCGGATCCCGGCCAGCTCCTCCAGCGCCTCCTTCACCTCGGACCTGGCCCGGGCCCGGACCTCCTCGAGCACGCCCTCCCGCTCGGCCTGCAGCCGTCGCCGTTCCTCCTCCAGCGCCGCCCGCTGGCGTTCGACCTCGGCCAGCGCCAGGCCCAGGCGACGACGCTCCTCCTCCACCGCCGCGCGCTCGGCCTCCAGGTCCTCCAGCAGGCCCTCCATGCGCACCCCGGCCGTCCCCAGATGACGCCTGGCCCCGCGGAGGATGCGGGGGTCGAGGCCCAGCCGCTCAGCGATGGCGAGGGCGTTGCTCCGCCCCGGGAGCCCGATCTCCAGGCGGTAGGTGGGCGAGAGGGTCTCGAGGTCGAAGGCCACCGAGGCGTTGACCGCGCCCTCCCGCTCGTGGGCGAACGCCTTCAGCTCCGAGTAGTGGGTGGTGGCGACGGTGGGCACCCGGCGGTCGAGCAGGTAGGTCAGGATCGACCGGGCCAGGGCCGAGCCCTCGTCGGGATCCGTGCCCGCGCCCAGCTCGTCGAGGAGGACCAGGGCCGACCCCTTCCCCCGCCGGCGCACCGCCTCCACCCCGCGCAGGATCTCGACGATGCGGGTCAGGTGGGAGGAGAACGTGCTCAGGCTCTGCTCGATGCTCTGCTCGTCGCCGATGTCGGCGAAGACCTCCTCGAACACGGCCAGCTCGGTGCCGTCCCCCGCGGGCACGTAGAGGCCCGTCTGGGCCATCAGGGTGAGGAGCCCGACCGTCTTCAGCGCCACCGTCTTGCCGCCCGTGTTCGGCCCGCTGATCACGATCACGAACGCGTCTCGGTCCAGGCGAACGTCGATGGGCACCACCTGACCGCTCAGCAGGGGATGACGGGCGGAGTCCAGCACCACCCGCCCCTGATCGTTCAGAACCGGTTCGCGGCCGCGGGTGAGCCGGGCGTACCTGGCTTTGGCCAGCTGCAGGTCGAGCTCACCCAGCCCCTCCACCGCGGCCAGGATCGAGTCGGCGGCCCGCCCGATCTCGCCCGAGACCTCGCGCAGGACGCGCTCCACCTCCTCGCGCTCCTGGGACTGCAGCTCCCGCAACCCGTTGTTGAGCTCCACCACCTCGAGCGGCTCGACGTAGAGGGTGGCGCCGCTGGCGGACTGGTCGTGGACGATCCCGCGCACCCGGCCCCGGAACTCGGCCTTGACCGGGAGCACGTACCGCTCACCGCGCGTGGTCACGATCGGCTCCTGCAGGACAGGACCCAGCTCCCCGACCAGCGCCCGCGCGCGCTCCACCAGGCGCTGGTGCGCGGACCTGACCTCGCCACGGAGCCGGCGCAACCGCGGGCTGGCGGTGTCCAGGACCTCCCCCTCCTCGCTCACGGTCTGCTCGATGCGACGCACCAGCTCGGGGTGGGTGGGCATCCCCGCCGCCAGCGCTCGGAGCCGCGGGAAGGCGTGCTGGTCCAGTGCGCCGAGCAGGCGGGCCACGGCGACCACGGCGCGCAGCGTGGCCAGCACCGGCACCAGCTCGGCGGCGGCGAGCGTGCCGTCTCGCGCCGCCCGCCGGACCTGGGGACGGATGTCGTGCGCGCCTCCCACCCCGGCCCGGGGGTGGCGCTCGAGCAGGTGGACCGCCTCCCGGGTCCAGGCCAGCCGCTCGCGGGCCTCGTCCAGGTCGGGGGTCGGCTCCAGCCCGAGGACGCGCTCGCGGGCCACGGAGAAGCCGGTCTCCCGGGCCACCTGGGCCAGCACCTTGGGCAGTTCCAGCACCTGCAGGCTCTTGTCGTGCATCGTGTCGTCCGCCTCGATATGGTGAACCCTCCTCGGACCGCCCTCTCATCCGCACCCCGGCCACCGCCGGCGCTCCGGCACCCCCACGATCGCCGGCGTCGCGGCCACCACCAGGAGGGCAAGCCCGATGAAGGCCTCGCGCAGCACCGCCACCGGCCTCCCCTGCTGTGCGATCAGGAGCGCGATCAGCGAGACCGAGACGATGCCGCCCACCTGCCGGAACATGCCCCGCAGACCGGAGATGGCGGCCACCTGGTCGGGCAGCAGCTCGATGGCGGCGTTGTTCGAGGCCGGTCCCGCCAACCCCACCCCCATGCCGCAGGCCAGCGACGCCAGCGCCAGCCAGGCGTAAGGCCCGAGCCCCTGGTTGGGGATGGACAGGAGCACCAGACCTCCCGCGATCAGGGCGAAGCCGCCGAAGATCGGGAGCCGGTAGCCGGTTCGGCGGATGGCCAGCGAAGCCACCAGCGAGACCGCCATCATGCCGCAGGCCCTGGCGGTCAGCAGCGTGCCCGCCTGCAGAGCCCCGACGCCGTAGGCGTCGAGGGCGTAGAGCGGCACCAGGGAGAAGACGCCGATGGCGGAGGCCCCGTAGAGAAGGTTCAGACCGTTGACGATGCCGAAGGCGCGCCGCCGCAACAAGGCCGGGGCGATGATGGGGTAGGGGGTCCGCTCCTGCCGGGCGAGGAAGGCCACGCCGGCGGCCGCCCCCAGCGCCATCAGGGTCCAGGGCAAGGGCGAGCCCGGCCCGCGCTCCCCGAGCTGGTTGAGGCCCAGCATCAGGCCCAGCAGCGTGAGGCCGAGCAGGAGCGCGCCCGGGAAGTCCACCGCCGGCTCCCGGGTCCGGGCCGGGCCGCGGGGCAGGGCCCAGGCCAGGAGCAGGAGCAGCACCGCGCCCACCGGCACGTTGACGAAGAAGATCCCCCGCCACGACCAGTAGCCGACGATGAAGCCGCCGAGTGCGGGGCCCAGCATCGCCCCCAGCGGGAAGACGCTGGAGAAGAGCCCGATCGCCCGGTCCCGATCCCGGCCGAAGTTGTCGGACACCACCCCCATGGCCGAGGGCATGAAGCCTCCCCCGCCCAGGGCCTGGAGGAAGCGGAAGACGATCAGTACGTAGACGTTGAGCGCCAGCCCGCAGGCCAGGGAGGCGAGGGTGAAGGTGGCGACGTAGGCCAGGAACATCCTCCGCCGCCCCAGGCTGTCGCTCAGCTTGCCCGCCAGGGGCATGGCGACGGTCTGTCCCAGCAGGTAGGCGGTCACCGCCCAGCTGCTCCAGGTGATCGAGGTGGCCAGCTCCCGGGTCATGGCCGGGAGCGCCGTGGCCACGATGGTGGCGTCGATCGAGCTCATGAGCAACGCCACCGAGGAGGAGCCGAAGACC
>DASRBU010000552.1:0-2831 GCA_035653475.1 Candidatus Dormiibacterota bacterium
GGCCACGTAGCCCTCGAACCGCCGCCACCGCTCCGCCGAGATGCGCCTCGGCGCCGCCCGCTGGAGGTCCGGCTCCGGTGCCCCGGGCGCCGGCGGCCGTGCCCCGTCGACGCCGGGCCTCGGATCGGCGGTCATGCCGGCACCGGCTCGGGGCGGGCCACCGGGTCGAGGTGGAAGACGCAGCCCCGATCCGTCCGGCCCAGGGGGCGCACGGCCCCTCCCAGCACCCCCTCCAGCACGCCCGCGTGCAGCCAGCACACGACCTCCTCGCCCTCCCGGCAGGCCTCTCTGAAGACGCAGCTGGTGACCACGATCCGGTCGCCCTCGCGGTGCAGCTGATCGCCGATGGCGGCCAGGTCGCCGATCGAGGCCGACCACTGACGGCCGGCGCGAAAGGCCGCCCGCACACCGGGCGGGCCCAGCTGGCCGAGGGCCTCGGCCAGGAGCTGGGAGAGCTCCAGGAAACGACGGGGTGGGTACCAGAGCCCCACCGGCCGCGATCCCAGCCGGTACAGCTTGGCTGGCCGGCCCCGCCGGCCGCGCCGCACCTCCGTGGCCAGGAACCCGGCCTGCACCAGGCGCTCGAGGTGGGAGAAGGCCACCGTGCGGTGGACGCCGGCCTCGGCCGCCACCTCCCCGGCCGTCCTCGGCCGTGGGTCGGCATAGAAGGCGAGCAGGATGCTCCTCCGGGTCCGGTCGGCCAGGACGTTGACGACGTCCTCCGCTTCGAGCATATAGTTCGTCCAAATCAACTATATCAACCGACCGCTGACGGAGGAATCATGGCGGACTCACCCGTCGATCGTCTGATCCGGGCCCAGGGCTGGCTCGAGGCGCTGGGCACGCTGCTCCAGGGCGCGGTCGGTGGGGTCTACGGGGGCCTGCGGGGCCCCGGCCGGCTGGCCAAGGACCTCGCCCACGGCAGTCGCCTGCTCGGTCACCCGCTCCATCCCGCCCTCACCGACGTCCCCCTGGGAGCCTGGTTCGTGGCCGTGGTCGCCGACCTCGTCGCCCTCCTCGACCACGCCTTCCCCACCCAGGCCGGCGACCTGGCCCTGGCGGTGGGGCTGGTGACCGGCCTGGGGGCCGTGATCACCGGCCTGACCGACCACCACGAGACCTACGGCCACGAGCTGGCGGTGGCCACGGCCCACGGCGTGCTGATGGTCCTAGTCATGGCCCTCATGTTCGCCTCCCTGCTGCTCCGGTGGTTTGCCGGGCTCGGCCTCCACGGGCTGGCCGTGGCCCTGGCCGTCCTCGGCCTGCTCCTGGCCCTGGGCGCCGCCTACCTGGGCGGCCACCTGTCCTTCGGCCTCGGCACCATGGTCAACCGCAACGCCTTCACAGAGGGGCCGGAGGAGTACGTGACCGTGGGCCGGGCCGAGGACTTCGTCGAGGGCGAGCCCCGAGCGGTGCTGGCCGGCGGCGTCCCCGTCCTGGTCGTGCGGCAGGGCGGCCGGCTCTTCGGCATCGCCGACACCTGCTCCCACGCCGGCGGCCCCCTCCACGAGGGCACGCTGCGAGGGGACGTGGTGACCTGCCCCTGGCACGGCTCCCGGTTCTGCGTCCGGGACGGGAGCGTGCGAGGAGGCCCGGCCACCTTCGCGCAGCCGGTCTTCGAGGTCCGGGAGCACGCGGGCGCGGTCGAGGTCCGGCGGGCCCGGGCCCTGGTCTGAACCGGTGGCCTCCCCGGCGGGGCGCCACCCCCTCACCCGCGACCGGCCGGTCCCATCGTCGCCTCAGCGGATCGCGACCGCGATCGGGCCGAGCACGGCCAGGATCACGGCGTCCACGGCCAGGACCTGCCGCAGCACCTGATCCGCCGGGGCGGCCTCCGCCGCGGCATCGGGCATCGAGCTGCCCGGCCGCTCGACCGGGGCCGCGTCCTCCCGACCGGGCAGGAGGCCGATGGCCAGGGCGACGCGCGAGGGCGAGGCCATGGTGGCCAGCGAGGCCGACACGTTCTGGACCGCGGCCAGGCGCAGAACCGGATCCCCGAGCCAGCGGGCCGCATCCGCCTGGGCGGCGGCGAACATGGCGTTGGCCCCGGTGTTGGAGCCGGTGAGGAAGCCGCCCAGGCCGCCGATCCAGGGCGCGAGCAGCAGGTAGCCGGGGCCCAGGTCGGCCGCCGCCCGGGCCAGGCTCGCGCTCATGCCGGTGGCGGACATCAACCCGCCCAGGAGCAGGAAGAGGGTGGTGGTAACCGCCACCGGCCACCAGCGTCCGGCCGCGGCCCGCAGCACCGCGGGGCGAGCGGCCTCGGGCCGGCGGAGCAGGGCCGGCGCCGCCAGGCAGGTCAGGATCAGGGCGGTGGCCGGGCTCTCGATCGGGCCGCCCCACCAGCCGGCCGCCGGCTCCCCGCCGGCCAGGGCCACCACGCCGCGGGCGGCCAGGAGCCAGGCGATCAGGAGCGCGTAGGGCAGGAGGGAGCGCCGGACGGCCCCGGTCGCCGCCGGCCGGACCCGGTCGCGGAGCCGGGCCAGCAGCAGCGCCACCCCGATCGCCGGGAGGCTGCCCAGCGCCCCCGCCAGGGGCGTCCCCAGGACCAGGTTGACCACCAGCACGCCGGCCCACAGCGCCCCGGCCACGACCACCAGCTCGGGCGCCGCGCGCGCCGCCTCGCGCCCGCCGACGGCGAGCTGGAGGGCGGCCGCGCCCGCGATCAGGAACAGGGGGAGGGAGAGCAGGGCCGACTCCACCCCCAGGTCGTGGAAGGAGACCCCGGCCAGCCGGGCGTTGACCAGCGTCCCCGGCCCCAGCGCCCCCCAGGGGACGATCACCAGACCCAGCAAGGACAGGACCGCGGCCCGGGCCGGCGGGAACCCGAGCCG
>DASRBU010000553.1:0-3255 GCA_035653475.1 Candidatus Dormiibacterota bacterium
GACCTCAAGCGCTGGGTCCGTGAGCTGGGACAGACCCGCTTCGACGTCCGGGCCCGCCCGGCCCGGGAGCTGGTCCTGCCCCGCTGGCGGTTCGCGGCCGGGCTGATCGCGGCCGCCGGCTACACCGGCTGGGTCCTGCTCCTGGACGAGGTGGAGCTGGTGGCCACCTTCTCGGCGGTGGCCCGAGCCCGCGCCTATGCGGTGCTGGCCATGCTGGTGGGGGCCCTGGAGGCGAAACCGATCCCCGGGCTGTTCACGGTCGGGGCGGTGAGCCCGGACCTGACCCAGGTCGTGTTCGAGCAGCGGGGCGACCGGGAGAAGGTCCCGCTGCGCTGGGGCGGGCGCGACCCGGCCCTGCTGGCCGAGATAGAGGCGGGCATGGCCTTCCTCGACCCCCGGAGCCAGGCCTGGCTGCGCATCCGGGAGCCGCGGCCGGAGGCCCTGCTCCGGACCTACCAGCGGGTGCGGGAGCTGTACGGGCTGGCGTACGAATGGCCGCCGCCCGAGGAGATGCCCTCCGGGGACCGTCACCGCATCCGCCAGCACGTCCGCCGCTGGATCACCCGTTGGGACCTGATGCGCCTCTTCCCGGACGAGCGCCCGGAGGTGGTCACCCAGGACCTGCGCTTCGACTACTCCGAGCGGCCCGAGATGGAGGCGGCCGAGGAGGACGGGCAGGCGGATTGACCGTCCCCTTCCGTGCCACGCTCGAGCCCGGCGGCAGCGCCGCCTACCTCAGGGTGGTGCCCGACGGCGCGGGGCGGGCGTGGCGGGGCGCGCTCTTCCAGGTCGACGCCCGCGGAGAGCCGGTCGAGTTCACCTTCAGCCACCTGGACCTGCCCGCGTCGGTCCTCTGGCGGCCCCAGGACCTGCGCCGCCGGGCGGTGGCCAGCCTGGTCACGGGCCTGTTCGAGGCCGCCCGCCGCACCCCTTTGGTGGTGCTCTGCCGGGCAGACGAGGTCGAGCCGGCGGTGTTCGACGAGATGATCGAGGTCCAGCTGCCCGTCTGCCGCGCGGCCCCGGCCGGCGCGGAGCCCGAGGCGGGGCCCGGTGAGGTGCCACAGGACCTCCTGGCCGGGATGGAGCTGGTGCGGTTGCTCTGGCGGCCGGCGGTGCCCAACCCCGCCTCTCCCCAGCGCCGCCTCCTCGACTCGCTGAACGGAAGGGGGCTCCTGCTGGAGCCGTTCGACCGCACGCTGGCGGGCCTGGAGGAGGCCCTGGCAGCCGGCTGATGGGGGCCATCCCCTGGGCCCCGGGCCCGTCCCACCCCGGGACGCCGGCGCCCGCCGTCCGCGCCCCCGACCCCCGACCGGCACCCGTCAGGGGCCGGACCATCGCCTGGCGAGCGACGGTCGAGGTGGCGTTTCATGCCCTCCCGGCGGTCGAGGCAGCTCCCCCGTGCACGGTCGCGCTCTGGCCGCCCCGGCCCCGGGCCGACCTGGAGCCGGCAGCCCGGGTTGCACCGCCGGACGACCGGCTCGGAAGATCGGTCGCCACCGGGCCCGACCTCCGCTCCCGGCTGCTGGCCGTGCTCCGGCCTCCGCCCGCCTCCTGGGCGGGCGGCCTCGACTGGCCCTCCGATCCGTACCCGTTCCAGCTCCAGGGCGTGCGCCAGCTGGTCGAGCGCGAGGCGCTGCTCCTGGCCGACGAGATGGGGCTGGGCAAGACCGTGCAGGCGCTGGTCGCGCTCCGCCTGCTGGCGCTGCGAGGAGACGTGGAGCGGTGCCTGGTGGTGGTGCCGGCGGCGGTCTTCGGCCAGTGGCGAGACCAGATCGCGAGGTGGGCCCCGGAGCTGCGGCTGGTGCCCGTCAGAGGGCAGCCCGAGCTGCGCCGACACGCCTGGCGGGCAGCGGCCCACGTCCACCTGGTCACCTACGAGACCCTGCGCTCCGACCCGGCCCCGGCCTGGGAGCGGATCTGGGACCTGCTGATCGTGGACGAGGCCCAGCGGATCAAGAACGCCGACACCGACACCGCCGTCTGCGTGAAGCGGCTCTGGCGCCGGCGGGCCTGGGCCCTGACCGGGACCCCGCTGGAGAATCGGCTGGAGGAGCTGGCCTCGGTCTTGGAGGTGGTGCGCCCCCGCCTGCCGGACCAGGAGCCGGCGCCGCTGCCCGCACCCCACCGGCTCAGGGGCCTGCTCGCCGAGCTGCAGCTGCGGCGGCGGAAGACGGAGGTGCTGCGGGAGCTGCCCCCCAGGACCGTCACCGAGCTGCTGCTCCCCCTGGACGGCCCCCAGCGCCGCGCCTACGAGCGCGCGGAGCGAGAGGGCGTGGTCCGCCTGCGCCAGCTGGGGCCCGCCCTGCGGATCTCCAACGTGCTGGAGCTGATCCTCCGCCTGAAGCAGATCTGCAACTTCGACCCGGAGAGCGGCGCCTCGGCCAAGGCCGACGACCTGGAGCGGAGGCTCGAGCAGCTGGAGGGGACCGAGGAGAAGGCCCTCGTCTTCTCCCAGTTCACCGACGACACCTTCGGGGTGGGGGCCATCGTCCGCCGCCTGACCAGGTTCCGCCCCCTGGCCCTGACCGGGGCCATGGACCAGGCCCAGCGCGAGGCGGTCGTGCGCCGCTTCCGCAGGGACCCGGAGCGTCGCCTCCTGGTCGTCTCCCTGCGCGCCGGGGGCGTCGGCCTCGACCTCCAGGCCGCCTCCTACGTCTTCCACTTCGACCGCTGGTGGAACCCGGCCGTGGAGGACCAGGCCGACGGTCGGAGCCATCGGATCGGCCAGACCCGGCCCGTGCACGTCTACGCCTACACCGTCCAGGACTCGATCGAGCAGCGGATCATGGAGATCCTGCGGGCCAAGCGGCTGCTCTTCGAGGAGGTGGTCGAGGGCGTCGGCATCGACGTGGGCCAGGCTCTGACCCGGGCGGAGCTGCTCCAGGTGGTGGGCCTGGGCGCCGGGGGAGCGGCCGACGGTTGACGCCGCGCCCCGGTCGAGGCCGGGACGAGCCGGCGGTGTCGGACGCGGTGCTATCCTGGCGGTGTTCCCGCATGCGGAATTCACTCTCGTCGGTGGGCCACGCCGTGCGGACGCTCCTGCTGCTGCGCGAGCGCCAGACGGTGCGGGTCTCCGAGGTGGCGGAGACGCTCGGGGTGGCGCGCTCCACCGCGCACCGGGTGCTCTCCACCCTCTGCCAGTACGGCTTCGTGGTCCAGGCCCGCCGCCGGGGGGCCTACCGCGCCGGGCCGCGGCTGATCGAGGTGGGGCTGGCCGCCCTGCGCGGGGTGGACGTCCGGCGCGTGGCCAGGCCC